>DTYU01000095.1 GCA_012961725.1 Desulfotomaculum sp. | reverse complement strand
GGACACCATACTAAATTATTATTCCAGACGGTAAAAAACCGGGCGTCAGTCTCAACCCGGGCCACCGCACCCTCATGAATACCGCTACCTACCGACAGGACGCCTTCGCAGCACCTGAGTCGCCCGGGCCACCTCAACAACCCGCTTCGCCAAAAACCGCGCCTGTATCAGCCCTTCCCCGTTGTTCCGGTACTGGATGCAAGCCCCCAGGTGCCCGGGGTCACCGTCGCTGTGACCATCACCCACCACCGTCATTCCGTGAGACAGCATCATTGCTACAAGGACTTGCAGCGTCGGTTCCTGTCCGCCAAAACGCGACCCGCCGCTAACCACCCCGCCTCCCACTACGTTAATCAGCGCCTTCTCTTTCCGGAGCCGCCGGGTCTTATCCCAAAAGGCCTTGAGTGGGGCCGATACCGTCCCAAAGTATACCGGGCTGCCGATGATCAGGCCGTCAGACCGGCCTAGCAGCTCAAACATCTCCTCAAGCTTAGTGCCTTGATAGCACATGCCGCGGCAAGGAGACGAGCAGTGGATGCAATAGGGGAACTTCAACTCCTGCAGACCTTCCACGGCCTGCAGGAGAACGGTAGACGCCCCCATGGAAGCGGCCTCATCAAGTGCGGCAGAGAGCAGTTGCGCAGTACCGCCGTCCGGTCTGGGGCTGCCGTTTAAGGCCAAAATCAGCATTTTCTTTTCCCCCAGCGCAGTAAATCTTTGGTTTCACAATTTTGAATAGAAAGCAGGGCTTGCAGCATCGTGATTCTTTAACTTCCGAATGCCGAATTCTGGGTTCTTCAAATTATATGCCGGCACCCTTTTGTTCTTCACCGGAACCGCCCCCGGAAAAGGCGATCCGCCTCAGCATAGAATAAACCGGTCCGTGCCGGGTCAACCGGCTAGCCAGAAGGTCAAGCCCTGTCACCGTAAACTCCCCGACGTGGCGGGCGTCAACCTCAGCGATCTTTCTTTCGAGTGTTGCGCAGTTCGCCGCAGCGCGAAAACGCCCGATAGTGACGTGGGGGGAAAACGCCTTCTCTTCACGGGGAAGACCCAGCGACACAACCGCTTCTTCTACCTGCCGGTGCAGTACCGCGACCGGTTCGTGGCCCCTCAAACCGACCCACAGCACCCGCGGTTTCTTCACCGAAGGAAAAACGCCGATCCCGCCGAAACCAAGCTTGAACTGCGCCGTTCCGCTAACACGTTCGCTCACCTCCGCCATAAGCGGCTCAATCAGGGAGGTATCGACGGATCCTAAAAACCGCACGGTTACATGAAAGTTTTCCGTCTCCACCCATTTCACGTCAAGCTGCAGCCGGCGGAAGACCGCTTGAATTTCAGCCAACTCTTCGCGAATCGCCGCCGGGATGGTTATCGCCCAGAAAAGGCGCAGCTTCTCCACGGTCCTGTCTTCCCTTTCCTCTCGGTAGACAACTAAGAGCCTGGAGCGCTCCCGTTCGTTACAAGCGCAAGCTGAAGCACTGATAAGAAGAACAACCTAAGGGGCGTAGAGATACCCCCCCGGCATACAGGCAGTTACCGCTAATCTATTTATTTCCGCTGGCGCAGTGCCTCTAAGATGACCTTCTGCTCGACGCTCGCCACCAACCTGCGGGTGTCGGAGACGGTATCCGGGTTGACGCTGATGCTGTCTATGCCGTTGCGGACCAAGAACTCGGTAAACTCGGGGTAAACCGAGGGCCCCTGCCCGCAAATGGAAACCGTCTTGCCGTGCCGGTGCGCAACCTCGATGAGGCGGGCTATCGCCCGTGTTACCGCCGGGTTGCGCTCATCGAAATACCCCATTTTGTCTAAAACGCCGGAATCCCGGTCCGCGCCTAAAATAAGCTGCGTAAGATCGTTTGAGCCGATGCTGAAACCGTCGATCAACGGGCTGAACTCATCCGCCATAAAGACTACCGACGGGACCTCCGCCATCACCCACACCCTGAAGTCCAAGTTTGACGACAGGCCCTCTTCAACCATTATCTTAAGCACCTGTTTTACCTCCCAGGTGGTGCGTACGAAGGGAAGCATCGCCCAGACGTTAGTCAACTGGTACTCTTCCCTAACCTTACGCATGGCCTTGCACTCAAGACGGAAACCAGCCTCGTATTCCGGTGAGATGTACCGGGATACGCCACGCCAGCCGATCATCGGGTTGTTTTCCACCGGCTCGACCTCTTCCCCGCCCTTGAGACCGCGGAATTCGTTGGTCCGGAAGTCGCTGAAGCGTACCACCACCGGCCGGGGGTAGATCGCCTGGGCCACTGCAGAGATGCCTTCTGCCAGCCGCTCAATAAACAACGCTTCCTGGCCGGAGCGCAAAAGGTAGATCGGGTGTGCGCCGATGTGGTCGGTGAAGATGAACTCGGTGCGCATGAGCCCGATCCCATCGAAGGGCAGGTCTTTATAACGAGTGATCCCCTCCGGCTCACCTAAGTTCATGTATATCTTGGTCGCCGTGACCGGCGCCATTTCCCGCCAGATCACCCCCTGCGGCACCGCCCCGCTGACCGCTGCCGCTGGCTGGGCCGTATCGCCCAGTGCTACGCGGCCTTCGTAGACCACGCCCCGGGAAGCGTCTACCGTTATCTCCATCCCTTCTTTTAGCACCGCGGTTGCATCCTTCGCACCCACGATACATGGGACCCCTAACTCCCGCGACACTATCGCGGCATGGCAGGTGCGTCCCCCCTCGTCCGTTACGATGGCAGCCGCCCGTTTCATCGCCGGCACCATGTCCGGGTTGGTCATGACCGTTACCAATACCGCTCCCTCGTTCACCCGGGTGATATCGTCGAAACCCTTGACCATTACTGCCTTCCCGGTAGCCGTACCGGGAGAAGCGGCCATTCCGCGCACGAGCACCTTGGCCTCGCTCACCTTCCCCGCCTCCCTTGCCCCGGCTTCCGGTTCCTCGCCTAAAGTCGTAATGGGCCGTGACTGCAATATGTAAAAGGTACCGTCTTCGTAACCCCACTCGATATCCTGCGGGAAGTCGTAGTGGTTCTCGACCCTGATCAACTGCTCGGAAAGGGCAAGCACTTCTTCATCGGTAAGACACTGCCGGTTGACGTATTCCGGGCCGAGATGGTGTGCTACCTCCACTTCGACCGTGCCGCCGGGAGAATCGGGATCCGCGCAAATCATTACCGTCTTAGCCGCAACCACCTTGTTTACCACGCAGCGGGAGACCTTGTCCACCGTATATTCATCCGGGGTCACCTTCCCGGCCACAATCGCCTCGCCCAGTCCCCAGCTTGCGTTTATCATCATCTCCCGCCTGTTCCCTGAAACAGGATCGACGGTAAAGGCAACACCGGAACGCTCCGATTGAATCATCTTCTGCACCACCGCGCTCAAGTAAACCGCCGTATGCTCAAAGCCTTGCGCCTCACGGTAAAACGTGGCACGTTCCGTCCATAAGGAAGCCCAGCACCGGCGAACGTGCTCAAGCACATCCTCAACCCCGACTACGTTCAGGTAGGTGTCCTGCTGCCCCGCAAAAGAGGCTTCCGGGAGGTCCTCCGCCGTCGCCGAACTCCGGACCGCCACCCGCGGCGGCTCACCGTCCCCACCCAACTCCTTGTAAGCCGCGGTTATCTCAGCCGCAATCTCCGGCGGTACGGGAGTATTCCGGATCAACTCACGGACCTTGGCGGTATTGGCCCTCAACTCTTCATGGTTGTTTACATCGGTACGGCCGATGATCTCTGTTATTTTCGACGCCAAACCGGTTTTCTTGATAAAGTATTTATACGCCTCTGCGGTCACGCAAAAACCGGGCGGTACAAGAATCCCGGCCCCGGTCATTTCACCAAGATTGGCTCCCTTACCGCCGACAAGCCCCACATCTCCCCTGCCAAGTTCACTGAACCATTTGATGAACCGAAAAGCCACTGCCTTCACTCCCCCCATTTTTAAAGTGTTTGAGCCCTTAACCCAAACAGTCACCCATGCAATAGCCGGATCCGTCCTGCCTTGACACACGATCAGCGGCGGCGCAGGCCCCGGTAGTAAATCTCCAAAACCCTGCTGGCCGTTTCTTCCACCGCCTTACCGGTCACGTCGACCACCGTACAACCGATCCGGTGCATCACCTCCTCCGCATAAGCCAACTCCTTCTGCACCCGGTCTTCGTGCGCGTATTCCGCCTCGGCGGGTAGGCCTAAGGTCCTCAATCTCTCCCGCCGGATCCACACAAGGTAATCGGGCTGGATCGTCAACCCTACAACCCGGTTGGACGAAAGGGTGAAAAGTTCCTGGGGCACCGGTACCTCTGGAACGAGCGGCACGTTTGCCGCCCTGATCCGCTTGTGCGCAAGGTACATGCAGAGCGGCGTTTTGCCCGTACGCGAAACTCCCAGAACAACGACCTCCGCTTCGGTGATTCCCCGCAGGTCCTTCCCGTCATCATACTTGACAGCAAACTCAATGGCCTCCACCCGGCGGAAGTATTCCTCGTCGACCTTCCGCATCAGTCCAGGCTCAAACCGCGGCTCCCGACCGGTTACCCGCCGTAATGCGTCTAACACCGGTCCCAGTATATCCACCGCGGGCAAGCCGTACTTTGCGGCTTCAGATAAAAGAAACCCTCTAAGGCTTGGCATCACCAGCGTAAAGACTATGACCCCGGACTCCTGAGCGGCCTGGGCCACGATCTCCGGGATCTCATCAGGGTGGCTTACATAAGGAACCCTCCGGATATCTGCTTTGCCAGCGTCGAACTGGCTTGCTGCCGCCTTGCCTACAAGTTCTGCGGTCTCCCCGATGGAATCGGAAACTATATAGATCACCGGGCGAACACCGTTGCGCAAAACCGCCAAAGCCGCCTACCGCCTTTCACATATCTCCACGAAAAGCCGGGTCACCGTTGTCTTACTAAACCGCCCGACAACGAGCAGGTCGCCCTTCTGGCCCCCGGCAACAGCCTCCACCACGGGCAGGGTGTCCACTTCGTGGTCAACAAGCTTACCCGCTGCTTCCCAGACAGGTTCCTCCGGAGAAGTGGTGACGATCTTAGGCAACCGGGTCATAATCACACTCACCGGGAGCTCACGCATCTCCTGGCCGCCGAGGGCTATTTTCAACAGGTCCTTCCGGGAAACGATTCCTTCGAGAATCCCTCCCTCCCGAACCACAAACAGCGTACCGACGTCCTCAAGAAACATGGTGACGATTGCATCGTGGGCTGAAACCTGGTCGTTGACCACGACCGGTCGTGACTGCAGCTCACCGACCTTGTAGCGGCGAACCCGCGCGGCGACGACTTCGTTAGGTGATTTTCCGGTGTAATAGTAGCCGACACGCGGCCTTGCCTCCAAAAGGCCCGCCATAGTCAAGATGGCCAGATCCGGGCGGAGAGTTGCCCTCGTTAACTGCAACCGGTCTGCAATCTGCTCACTGGTGATTGGTCCTTCGCTCTTGACAATTCCCAAAATGGTCTCCTGCCGCCGGGTCAGCTCCAAGACCTCCACTCCCTCTCCGCCGGGTAACCGCACAGGAGTAGACTCGACTAACGCTAAAATATACGCCGACCTGCCCCTAACTATGTCATACTAATTCCCGCTAAGCGCCCAAAAAACATGACTAAAGTATTCTACTATGCTACACTGTATTTTCCTGCACCGGAAAAAGAATTCTGCAAAAGGCTTAATCGACTGATTTGAGAGAGTTCTGAATAGCATTTTTGAGAGATTTTTACTAAGCGCAGAAATCATAGCAAGTTATACGCCCAGCACTCAACTCTATGATAAACTTGTGCTCAAGAAATAGTTGTCAGCCTGTGTCGTATCTCTTTACGTTGAGTTGAGTGCTGGGCTCAATGCAAAATGCCAAG
>DTYU01000094.1 GCA_012961725.1 Desulfotomaculum sp. | reverse complement strand
TGAACGAGACATACAGGTCGGTGTAAGCCGCGTCCTGCACGGTGATGCTGCGCCGCAGCAGCCGCGGGTTGGGGGTGTCGGCATCGCCCTCAGCGTAACCTTCAGGGTCCGGCGTTGTGCCGCCGTCGTGCGGGTCGTGGCAGGAGCTGCAGACGAAGCCGCTGCCGGTGAAGTCGTTGCTGCCGCCGGGGATCCAGTAGTAGATGTCGCTGGTGTCCGAAACCGGGCCGCTCTCATCGCCGTAAACGAACCCCCAGACGTTATGACGCGAGGTGACGGCTTTAAGCTCACCGGCATCGATCACCCCGTCGCTGTCGGCGTCAACGAACTGCCGCACAAAGCCGCCGGCGGTGGAGGCGTATACAGCGCTGCCGGTGGCCTGCGTGTACCCGTCTTTAACGTCGTAAGGTGCGCTGGTGCCGCCGTCACCGTGACACAGAAAACAGAAGTTCGTCTGCGTGGGCCCTACTTTCAAAAGCTTCGGCATCTCGGCGGCGTGCGCCACGTGACAGCCCGCGCAGGCATCGGTCGTGGCGGAAAACTGCCCATGGGTCCAGGCAAAGGCCGGCGCGGCAAAGGCCAGGAGACATACAAGTGTTGCGGCCACCAACAGGGTTGCTTTCGTTTTGCTCATTTTGACTTTTCACCCCCTTCCCGCGGGTTTTAGGGTTCAGGGAGGGGTAAGGGCGTTACCATTACTCCCTGAGAAGGTATCCTACGTGTATCATGCGGTGTACAAATGCTACATCAGCTTGCTCCGGCTTACGGCAGGTTGTACTTGCCGGCATCGTGACAGTTGAAGCAGACGCCGCGGTTGTCCATCCGCAAGAGCGCCGAGGTGGTACTGGTACCGCCTTCGGAGCGCGGCCACTCTGAGGCCCAGCCGGCTGCTTCGACAGTTGTACTGTGTGCCCGGTGGCAGGTCAGGCAGGCTAAGACGTCGTCCTCGGGGTCGGTTGTTTTGCTGGTTTCGAGTGGTGTTTTGTTAAAGCTCGTGTCGGGATAGTTGTAGGTCCCTGGTCTAACCACGTCATAGAGGTCGAGGTCAAACGCGTGCCGGTACATATCGTAATACTTCGGTCCCGGTGTGCCGCCGGAGCCCTCCGGAGCCTTGAACTTGAAGTGACAGGCGCCGCACCACGGCGTGCTCCCGTAAACGTACTCGATCACCCGGTAGACGCCAGAGTCGACCGACGGGTTACCATAGGTAAACGTACCGACGGTTTCAAAACCGAAGGCGACATTTAACCCGGAATAGGTGACACTGCCAACGGTAATGCTCTTGCGCAAGAGCCGCGGGTTGATGCCAACGCGGCCATCGATATAACCGTCCGCGTCCGGTACGCCGCCGCCGGCGTGCGGGTCGTGGCAAGAGCCGCAGACGAAGCCGCTGCCGGTGAACTGCTGAGTGCTACCCGGGACGAAGAACTGCTTGTAAGTTTCGTCAATTACGGAGCCGGTTTCACCCACGAGACCCCAGACGTTGTGCCGCGAGGTAAGCGCCGTGCCCTGCTGCTCGCAGAAGCCGCCGGCGGTGGAAGCGTAGACGGTTGATCCTACCTGGGTCTTGCCTATCTTAACGTCGTAAGGTGCGCTCGCGCCGCCGTCGCCGTGGCAGAGGAAGCAGAAGTGGGTCTGGGTGGGTCCGGTCTTCAGGAGCTTCGGTGCCTCGGCGGCGTGGGCGACGTGACAGCCCGCGCAGGCATCGGTGGTGGCGTCAAACTGCCCGTGGGTCCAGGCGAAGGCCGGCGCGGCGAAGGCCAGCGTACAGACCATGGCAACCGCAAGGACTAAATACAGTTTCGCCCTGCTCATCTTGATTCACCTCCTTATCCGGCGTAACGTTATGCTTAAACCCTGCCCGTAAGGGGTTATACCCGCCAAAAACGCAAACCGTTACTTGAGGTCATATATTGCAATCCGCGAGTTGCCGTAGTCGGCGACATATAGCCGCTGCTTGTCATCGATCCAGACGCCGGTGGGCAAAGAGAGCGAATCGCGCTCTTCTGGCGGTCCGACCTGCTGGGCGGCGTTGTAAAGCTCCCCTTTGCGGTTGAGGATGCTCACCCGCTGGCAGAGGGGGTCGGCCACGTAGGCGTTTCCCGCTTTATCCACGGCCACACCTGAAGGCGCGGCGAAATAACCCTCGTGTTTCTCTAAATCTCCCGTCCACATCTCGATAAACTTCCCTTCAGTGTCGAAGACCTGCACCCGGCTGTTGTTCATATCGGCCACGATGATCCGCCCGTCGGCAGTAACGGCCAAACCGTTCGGGTAATAAAACTCGCCGGGCTCGCTCCGCCCGTACTTGCCTATTACTAAGACCTCTTTACCGTCAAGGTCCACGGCGACGACCTGCTGGCGGCCAACATCCGTGAAATAGAGCCTGTTGCGGTGAAAGACCACGTCGACCGGCTTGATCAGAACATCTTCCGCGAAGTACCGCTTGAAGTTGCCGTTGTGGTCGAAGACCGCCACCTTCATCAGGCCGGCGTCGGCAACCAATATCTCGTCGCCGACGACCGCCACTCCGTACGGGTACATGAGCCGCGTCTTCTGGTCGCCCGTGTCGCCGAACTTGCGCAGATACCTTCCGTTATAATCAAAGACCACCACCCGGTGATTCGCGGTGTCGGATACATAGATCTGGCTGTTATGCACGTAAACCTTGCGGGGTTGCCGCAGGTACACGTTCCCTTCGCCGTAAATCGTGGTCACCCATTTGGGCTGCTTCACCGGGAGGACCGCAGATTTTATCACCTCAACCGGACTTGTCCGCTGCAGATACATCCAGGCAAAGTAGACAGTGGCGATCAATGCCATTACCAGGGCGGCGATGATCAGGTGCTCCCGTTTCACCTGTTTGCCGGCGAGCCGGGTGGAGATGGCCTCTTTAAGGCTTATCTTCCTCACCCCCCGCCCCTTGTTCCGTCAGCCGGGCTTTCAGCTCCTGGACCTCTTTGTAGTGCGGTACAAGCCGGAGCGCTTTTTCTACCGCGGCTAAGGCCTTTTCCTTCTCGCCTATCTCCGCGTAAGCCTGCGCCATGAAATAGTAAGTATCAGCGTACCCCGGTCTTATCGCCGCGGCCTCCTCAAAGGCCGCTGCCGCTTCCGCGTACTGCCTGTTGCGGAGGTAGGCTTCACCGAGCGAAAAGTGGGTGTCATAATCGAAGATTCGTTCTTCCGCAAGCGGTTCAAGAAGGGCTATCGCCTCCTTATATTCTTCACCGGCTATGTAACCGAGCGCCAAGTTATAACGCACCTGACGGTTTTTCGGGTCAAGCTCGTAGGCCTTCTTAAACTCCTTTAGGGCCTTTTCGATGTATGCCTTATCCTCTCCCTGGCGCAGGAGGTAAGCATAGCCGAGTTCTACACGCGCAAGCGGGTCCTGCGGATTGTTGCTCACCCGGTGCTCGGCCGCTTTAAGCACAATGTCCTCGTAACCCTGCTCAGGGTACTTGCCCCAAAAGAAGACGTAACCGATCGTTAAGCCTACTGCCGCGACGACCCCGATCACCACGCCGAGGATGATGAGCGCCTTGCCCAGTGGGATCGTTTTCTCTTCCCGGCCCGGTGCGGGGGCGGTGCTGAGGTCGCTTTGCTCCATT
>DTYU01000093.1 GCA_012961725.1 Desulfotomaculum sp. | reverse complement strand
GTCTGCTTGCCGGCCGGCGTGAATCCACCGCACTCCTGAATACGCTGCAGGCTAGTCTGCCCGTAGAGATGTGGCTGACCCGGGTGGAGGCATTGGGGCCGTCAGAACAGGCCGCAGAGGGGAACCCACAGGAGGGGGCTGAGCGGTTGGTGATTGAGGGCGGCAGCAGGTCGCTTGCCGCGGTCGGCGTTTACGTGAATAGACTGTCCGGATCTCCGTACCTCAGGCGCGTGGTTTTCAAAGAGGTTAAGGAGGTAAAGCGGGCGGGTGAGGCACCCATCTTGGTCTTTTCCATCGAGGCGGTGCTGAAAGAAGGGGGCGTAAAGTGATGTGGCAGCGGCTCAGCCGGCGGGAGCAGCTTCTCCTCGGGGCGATTGTAGGGATTGTGTTGCTCTATTGCTATTGGACGTACGCTTTTTTGCCGCTTTACCAGAGGTTCGAGGATGCGCGCCTGAAGTTAGCGATGGTCCAAGAGCGTTTCGTGAAGGGACAGGACGTTGCGGGTGAGCGCAGGCGGTGGGAGGTTGCCGTGCAGAAGGCCCAGGCGGAGCTTTCGCGGGTTTCCCCAAGGTTTAGTGCGGATTTGCAGGACGGGGCGGTCTTAGTGGAGATCGGCTTGGAGGCGGTGCGGCAGGGGGTGAAGGTGACGCACGTGCGGCCGGCCGGGGTGATCAGGAAAGACCATTATCTTGAGCTGCCGCTTGAGTTTACGGTCACCGGCGACTACCCTAAGGTGCTGGAATTTATTAAAAGGCTCGAGAATCTGCCGAACCTTTCCGAGATCCGCCGGATGCGCATGGTCTCTCTCGCCCTAACGGAAAACCCCGGCGCTTCGGCGGCAGCGGCCGACGGGCGGGTCAAGGCCGATTTCACCTTGGTTCTCTACGGGTCGCCCGCGCCGGAGACAAAGTGGGAGCTTGAGGAACTGGGCAAGTGGGTTGTGGGCCGGTACAATGCCTACCAGGCCGCCGGCGGAACCGCGCCCGCCGCGGCCGTCGGCGAGTAGCTTTGCGGTGTAGAGGCTGATGGCGGAGCCGGCAACTAAGCCGGCTTCTTGCATATAGAGCAGTACAAAATTAATAAAGGAAAAACGGGAAAAATAGAGTAAAAAGATAGTAACGGAGGTATGGGCAAGATATGTGAAAAAGAGACTTCAGCCAGTAAAAAATACGATCAATTAAAGAAAAAGTGGATGCGGGAAGTTGCGGCACGGCAAGAAATATCTCAAGAAATGAAACAGGCAATAATTGTCAAAGGCATTCCTGTGTTTAAAAAATTCGGCATACATAAAGCAGTAATCTTCGGGTAAGTACCGGTTGAAAAAGGATACGAAGGTTCAGACATTGACCTGCTGGTGATCTCCCTTGCTAAGAGTCAGTATTGGGGGTTTCGTCATGAACTGGAACAGGCCCTTGGGTACCCTTTGGACTTATACACTCAAGATGATGATGCCGTTTTCGTTAAGAAAATTTTGGCGCGCGGTGAGGTAATTTATGAGGTACAGCCTCGAACTGCTAAGAGCTGACATCATGGATGAAGAGAACGGTTAAGGAGAGGTGCGTTTGTTAGACAGGAGTATTCTTGACGAGGTTCTTGACGCTGCCTTGAAGAGAGGCGGGGATTTCGCCGACGTTTTCGTAGAAGAGCGGCAGAGCACAATGATCAGTCTTGAGGACGGCAGGGTGGAACGCGTACAGTCGGGCATCGACAAGGGGGCCGGTATTCGGGTCCTATCCGGCGAGAGCGCGGCTTATGCCTATACCAATGACCTGAGCAAGGAGGGTTTGCTCAGGGCCGCGGAAACCGCTGCCCGCGCCGTTGCCGGAGGAAGCGCCACGGAGGCGGCTCTGTTGGGGGAGCCGGAGCGCGCGGGGGCGGCAGGTCTCGAGGCCGTCCCCTTGGAGGAGAAAGTGGCGGCGGTAGTTGCCGCCGATAAGGCGGCGCGCGCAGTAGACCCGGCCGTTAGGCAGGTGATGGCCGGCTACGGAGACCTGGCGCAGCGGGTCACAATAGCCAACAGCGAGGGTGTGTTTGTGGAAGAGGAGCGCTTCCGGCTGCGGTTTAGCGTCAACGTGGTGGCGGCGGACGGGCCGGTGATTCAAACCGGCTTTGAGGCCTGGGGGAGCACCGCCGGTTTTGAGGGGGCGTTCAGTGAGCGGCCGCCGGAGGAGATGGCGCGGGTCGCCGCCCGGCGGGCGACGGCGCTTCTCAAGGCGGAGCCGGCGCCTGCGGGCAAGATGGCCGTGGTCTTGGCCGCTGAGGCGGGCGGCACGATGGTCCACGAGGCTTGCGGGCACGGGCTGGAGGCCGATTTGGTGCAGAAGGGGCTCTCGGTCTACGGCGGGCGAAAAGGGCAACCGGTCGCCTCGGAATTGGTCACGGTGATCGATGACGCGACGCTTCGAGGGAAATACGGTTCCTATTTCTTTGATGACGAGGGTGTAAGGGCACGCCCGGTGGTCCTTATCGAAGACGGGCGGCTGCGGGATTTCCTCTATGACCGCAAGACGGCACGGAAGGGGCGACAGGAGTCTAACGGGCACGGCCGGCGCGAGTCGTACCAGCATAAACCGATCCCGCGGATGGCCAACACTTACATTGCTTCAGGAAAGACGCCGCCGGAGGAGATCATCCGGGAGGCGAAGAAGGGCTTTTTGGTGAAAAAGATGGGCGGCGGTCAGGTAAATACTACGAATGGCGATTTCGTCTTCGAGGTGGCGGAGGGGTATCTGATCGAGGACGGGGATGTGGGTCCGTTGGTACGCGGCGCTACTTTAACCGGTAACGGTCCTGAGGTGCTGAAAAAGGTGGCGCTCGTCGGCCGGGACTTAGGGTTCACCATCGGGACGTGCGGCAAGGACGGCCAGGGTGTACCCGTGAGCGACGCGCAGCCGACTTTGCTTGTACCGGAGTTGATTGTCGGCGGGACGGGGAAAACTTAACTTAAGGGATGGACCTTAGGGGTCAGTTCACGGTTCGAGGTTCACGGTTCGAGGTTATGAGGGGAATTGGAGGTGACTGTATGTCTGAGGCGTTACGGGAGATTGAAGAAACAGACCTTGTTAATCTGGAGAGGCTCGCGCATCTCCTCAGGTCTTTGAGCCCGGTAGAGTTGGAGACATTGGAGATGCTTTTGGACGAAGAGGCGTCCAAAACCATCGAACAGTCCCTTAAGCAGTTACAAGAGGGCAAGGGGATTCCGATTGAAGACTGGTGAAAGCTACGAACTCATCATGACCCACGCAGCACACCGAGTTTACAAGAAGCTGGATGCGGCTCTTCAGGAACAGGTTAAATCGGTGGCCCTGATTATTGCTCAGGACCCTTATGCCTTTAAAGAGCTAAAGACACCGTTTAAGGGGATCCGTTCTTGCCCGTTTACTCACGAGGGGGTTGACTACCGCATTGCGTATCGCGTCAGCGAAGAGCAGCGGCGGGTCGAAATTCTTCTTGTCAAGAAGCGCGAGAACTTTTATAAACTATTGTCTAAACTGTTGAAGTGATGGTTATGGAGGCGGTTGAGTTGGCTGAGGAGCTTCTTGCGGTGGCGGAGTTTGTGGTCACCCAGGGGATGAGGAAAGGCGCGGATGCCGTAGAGTCCTATGTGAGCACGGGAAGTGAACTCTCCATTGAGGTGCGCCACCGGGAAGTGGAAACACTCAAGCAGGCAGAGGAGCGGGGAATCGGGATAAGGGTTTTTAGGGGCAGGCGCGTGGGCTTTGCTTTTGGGACCGAGATCTCCAAAGAAGGGATAAACGATACGCTGAGCAGGGCAACGGCCGCCGCAGAGTATGCGGCAGAGGACGAATACCAGCGCCTGCCGGAGCCCCGGGGGGAATATCCGGCATTTTCGCTCTTAGATGATGCAATTGTAAGCACACCCGTTGAGGAAAAGCTGGCGCTTGCCTTGAGGATGGAAGAGGCGGCGTTTGGCTTTGACGGTCGGGTGAAGGTGATTGAGAGTTCTGCTTACCACGAGGATGTAAGTGAGGCCGCAATCGTCAACTCTTTGGGAATCGCTGCCAAGTGCCGCGCGGCCACTTGCGGGCTATACATCAGTTTAGCGGCCCAGGCGGACGGGCAGAGCGAGACCGGCTACGCCCTCCGGTACAGTCGGCGGTACGCCGAGCTGGACCCTGATGAATTGGGGCGGGAGGCGGCCTCCCGAGCAGTGAGGCTGCTTGGCGCGCGTAAGGCCAAAACGCGTAGTGTACCGGTGGTCTTCGACCCTTACGTAGCGGTCGATATTATTGGCCTCTTGGCGCCGGCGCTTACCGCGGAGGCGGTGCAGCGGGGGAGGTCGCTCTTTGCCGGAAAGGCCGGGCAGGAAGTGGCCAGCAGCGGTGTTACACTCGTTGATGACGGCACCTATCCTGGGGGTGTCCGAACGGTGCCCTTTGACGGCGAGGGCGTTCCCACGCAGCGGACTGTGCTGATAAAGGATGGAGTGCTCCAGGGCTACCTTCATAACACGTATACCGGTGCCAAGGAGGGACGCCTCTCCACCGGAAACGCCATCAGGGCCTCTTTCAAAAGCATTCCCGGTGTCGGCCCGACCAATTTCTACCTTGAACCCGGCGGTGTTTCACCCGGCGAGCTGATTAAGGGTGTCGAGGAGGGACTGTACGTGATGGAGGTCATGGGAATGCACACCGCCAATCCGATCTCCGGAGACTTTTCGGTCGGGGCGTCAGGGGTATGGATCGATAAAGGCGTCCTTGCGCGCCCGGTACGCGGCGTGGTGATCGCTGGTAACATACTGAAGCTTTTAAGGGAGATTGATGCGGTGGCCGATGACCTGAGGTTTTTTGGCGGGCGCGGCGCTCCCACCTTTCGGGTCGCGTCACTTAAGGTGAGCGGGGATTGACTTAAGGGACGGACCTCTAAGGTGAGTTCACGGTTCGAAGTTC
>DTYU01000092.1 GCA_012961725.1 Desulfotomaculum sp. | reverse complement strand
GCCTGTAGTAGAAAACTCGAATTCATTTCCTACGCGGAGCAGGCGCAGGTAAAGGATGCTTCCCGGACCGACATCTTCCGGGTTTTCAAAACCCCTGACGCAATAACTGTTCCCCGTGAAGACATCCTCCAGCAGGATCACCTGTCCTCCGGTCGCCTTCACCTCGTAAAACGCGCTGGGTGCCTTGCTCCACCATTGCAGCAGCGCCAGTTCCTGCTCGCTGAGTTCGTTGGCAGCGACCTGCCTGAATATGTCGATGACGGTCTCCTTACCGGAAACAGGAAAATCGAAGAGAAACCACTCGAAGCACCGCTCGCTGACAAAGTCGTCATCGAGATAGAGAAGATTCCCTGCTATCGCGCTGAGATAGAGGTGCTGCGCCCAAATGGCCACTTCCGTGAAGAGCGGCTGCTGTGCAAAGGAACCGAGTTTCCGCTTCAGTTCGCGTGCCGTCGTCCGCCAGCGCAACTGCTCTATTGAGACCACCTTTCCGGCGCAACAGTCCTCAAAGTTGCGACCGCTCCCGCACGGACAGATTCTGAAATCTGGGGTTCTTATGCCTATTAAACCTCCTGTAGCGATTGTTTCACATCGGCAGGTTTCATCAGCGCATAAAGCTCGTTTTTCCGCCGACCCTATAGTATATTCCCCCTTCCTTTTATTTTTCCTGCATCTGTATCCATTTTTCTTAAGTTGGATATTAATACGGTTTGTAAGGCGGTCTCTAAGAAGGTATTTTTTTATCTGACGGTGAAATATTACCCATGGGAATCGAGCCTTTTAGGGTAAGAAGATCAAAGAGTAAAGACGGCGACGGCCCAGCTTTGCACAGGATTCTGTTGCTTGACGGCAACAGCCTCGTGCACAGGGCGTTCCACGCCATTCCGCCGCTGAGCACCAAAGAGGGTCTGCCCACAAACGCCGTTTACGGCTTTACCGGCATGCTCTTGAGACTGCTGAAGGATGTCAGGCCTGACGGCGTAATAGCCGCGTTTGACAAGGGGAAACTGACCTTCCGTCATGATTTCGCCGCGTCCTACAAGGCCACCAGGCCGGCAACGCCGGAAGACCTCCGGCCGCAGTTCCCGCTTGTCAAGGAGGTCTTAGCGGCCTTGCGGATACCGGTTTTCGAGACCGAGGGCTTCGAAGCAGATGACATCATCGGCACCCTTGCCGCTCGGATCGAGGCGGCCGGTTCCTCATGCCTGATCGTCACCGGCGACCTTGATACACTTCAACTGGTCTCACCGAAAACCCTGGTGCTCCTCACTAAAAAGGGCATCAGCGAGATAGTGCCGTACGATGAAGAGGCGGTGCGGGAGCGCTTCGGCGTCCAGCCGCCAAAATTAGCCGACCTGAAAGGGTTAGCCGGTGACGTCTCCGACAACATCCCCGGCGTCCCGGGCATCGGACCGAAAACCGCCGCCTCACTGTTGAATATGTACCCCAGTGTTGAGGACCTCCTGCAGCACGCTGATGAACTCCCCGCCGGCTTACGCCAGAAGCTCCTGGAGTACGGCGAGCAGGTCCTCGTCTCGAAACGCCTTGCGGCGATTAAGAAGGACGTGCCGCTCCCGATCAAAGACCCGGCGTCCCTGGCGTGGCCGGGACCGGATACCGGCGCCGTCCACCGTGTTTTTCGCCGCCTCGAATTCCGTTCGCTGCTAAAAAAGCTGCCAAGTTGGTCGTCGGATCTCGGTCGCCTGACGTCAGAAACAGAGGCAGAAATGCGCAGAGGGAATTCCTTCAACAGTCTCGCTGCCGACTTCTCACTCCCCACCGCGCAAACCGTGGGGCCCGAGTCGATCAGTGAGGTCATCGAAAGGCTTCAGCGTGCCGGGACCGCGGCCGTATCATTTTCCGCGGCAGACAAGTCTGCCGCTGAATGCGCAGTCTGCTGCGGCGCGGACCAGGTTTTCTGGACCGGTGACCCAAGAAATACTGCGGCACTCTTACAGGCGCTGGCTGCCCTTCCGGAAATCAAGCTCACCGTACACGACGCCAAGCGGGCCATCAGTTACTTCAAGCCCTACGGGAAGGTGCAGGAGAAGATCTTCTTCGATACCATGCTGGCCGCATACCTTTTAAACCCTGCCGCGCCTAACACCCTTAGTGACGCCGCGTTCGAGCATGCCGGCCTGGTGCTGCCGGAGGACGAAACCGGCCTCATAGAACAGGCGCGCGCCGTCTTTTTGCTCACGCCCGTCCTTGCCGCCAAGCTCCGCGCTGGGGAGCAGGACTATCTTTTGCAGGAGGTGGAGCTTCCCCTGTCGGCGGCGCTTGAGGAGATGGAGAGCACCGGGGTGGCG
>DTYU01000091.1 GCA_012961725.1 Desulfotomaculum sp. | reverse complement strand
GGACGGTGAGGTCTCTCTTCTTTACTCCCTCCCTTAGCTCCTGCAATATTCCTACAGTAACTTTACACTAACCCGCAGGTCTCGTTATGAATCGAGCCCGCTGCCGTTGACGACTTGGGGCGCGTGGCCTTCACTCCCTTAACAAGACGACCGCGACAGTCGCAGGTAGAGCAGTGCGCAAAATTTCCCTTCCAAAGCAGGAGTACCATACCCTCGCTGGCTATCACGATGATACGGATCCCCTGGTCAGTGACGGGGACTGGCAGCGGCTGAGACAGGTCGCCGGCGAACTCAGCCCCTGCTTCCTCCTCTCCCCAAGAAGTGCCGGCTGTACCATGCAGTAAACTGCCGCTCCCCCGCCTGGGTCTATACTTACCACTGCATAAGTCCAACCCGCGCCTGCAACTCCAGTTGTGTTAAGACCGGTGATAATAGATCTGACGCCGCTTCTCCTCCGCTTCGCGCTGCAATCGCGCCAGTATCCTTTCGACGCGGAGTTCGCTCCTGCACACCTTCATGCTTGCCGTCAGGCGAGAAGCGGCGTCGGTCGCCGTCCGGGCCAGGATGTGGGGTACCAACAGGTCGGCGTTGTCACCGATGCTGGGGACCCAATCGCAGTGGAGATCAACATTCTCGGCGTTAAGAATAAGCGCCGTTTTTGATTTGTTGAGCGTGCCCGCCCCGTAGAGGCCGTTGCCGGATTCGTCGTACAACATAAATCACTTTTCGTGGATATAACCGGCCTCCACCGCGTCGAAAGGGAGCGGCTCGCCGGTCTCGCGGTGGACCCGGAGGGCCACGCGCACCTCCAAAAACCCGTGCGCTACCATCCAGGCAAGGAGCACAACGCCGTTTCGCACACCCTCCGGCCAGGATTCTGCCTGGTCAAGCTCACCGTTCAACCTCGCCGCCAACCGCTCGCGGTCCCCGGCTAAGATCGCCCGCACGTCGTCAGGTTCCAGGTCGGCGCCGACGATGAGGCGCATCCTGCCCTGCTGGCCGATAAAGGCGGAGAAGCCCATTGATGCGGCAGCCAGGGAGAAGGAGCGGAAGTAGCCGGCCACGCGGTCGTACCGCACAGCAAGCTGAGGGGCGGGAATGTAGAAATCGTACAGCATATCGACCAGGCGGCCATCAATAGTCGTCGAGGATTCTTTTTCTTTCTTCCGATGGTACGGGCCTAAGGATCGCATGTCTTGCTCCCTTGAAAACGGTACTTCTCTTGCGGGGCGCGGCGAGAAGCTTCGCACTGCCCCCGATTTCCATCCCCATAGCCCCAACGTTGAACGTGGATCGGACCCAAAAGTTCTTTCAATCAGCCGGAACCTTGAACCATGAACCGTGAACTTCGAACCTCGAACCTGGTGGTTTACGGCTTTTTCGGTTTAGCCGTGCTCGTGCCCTTTATCATGAACGCCTTTGGCGGCTGGGGTCTGAGCCTGTTAGGCGGCGCGATCCTCTTAGCCGTGATGGTCCTGCCCACTATGATCGGCATCTCGGAGGACGCCATCCGGGCCGTACCGCCGGCTTACAAAGAGGCCGCATTGGCTCTCGGCGCGACCCATTGGCAGGTGGTAAGAAAGATCCTGCTGCCCGCGGCGCGTTCTGGGATTGTCGCTGCGGTGGTCCTGAGTTTGGGACGCGCCATCGGCGAAACAATGGTCGTGATCATGGTCACCGGCAACGTCGTGGCCATCCCCGATTCCATACTCGACCCGCTCCGGACGCTTACCGCCAACGTCGCGCTGGAGATGGCTTACGCCTTTGGCGACCCCACGCAGGCGCTCTGCCCTTTTGCACTCTGCGGTTGCCCAACAGCGGCCCGAAAGCACCCCGCAGAAAATTTAGTATGGTGTCCCCTTAATTCCGCCAACCTGCTTACGCTCGGCTGCTAATCTTTCTAATTCAGTAATCCGCCGGCGCATCCTCGCCAGTTCGTTTAGGAGCAGTTCTTTTTGTATATCTCCATGTCTCATCTCTGCAGCTCCCGATTTTGAAGAGGAACTC
>DTYU01000090.1 GCA_012961725.1 Desulfotomaculum sp. | reverse complement strand
GGCTGAACGCCTACGAAGGTTCGAATCCTTCCCTCCCCATAAAGCCCGCGTAGCTCAGTCGGCAGAGCGCATCCTTGGTAAGGATGAGGTCGCCGGTTCAAGTCCGGCTATGGGCTCCAGCAGGCGGCGTAGCTCAGTTGGTCAGAGCATGCGGTTCATACCCGCAGCGTCCGGGGTTCAAGTCCCTGCGCCGCCACCAGAATCAGGCGCCTGAACGCAGCGGTTCAGGTTTTTTGAATATCCTGGCAGTGTCCGGTTTTTTCAAGAGTTGCGCCCGGCCGGAACTACTGCTATAATGTTGATTAGTGCATGACGGTTCTCCGCAGAAGCCGTTCCGCGATAGCTCAACGGTAGAGCATCCGGCTGTTAACCGGAGGGTTGCAGGTTCGAATCCTGCTCGCGGAGCCAGTTGAACACTCCGAACCCGCGAAAGTCAAGGCTTCGCGGGTTTTTTGCTTCGCCGCTGTGCGCCGCTTCTTTGAGTATCTGCTCTTACGCGTTGTCTTTTTCCTTCCTCCTGTTGTACAATGTAGTCAGGGAGGTGACCACAGTGGAGCTGATGTCGGTGCGGGACTTCAAGGCCAGGGTCACGCAGCTTATCAGGGAAGGGCGCAGCGTTCTGGTCCTGCGGAAAGGCAGACCTGCCGGGTACTTCGTGCCATGGGAGGATGCCTGCGCGGACGATCAACTGCGCGCGGCGGCTCTGAAGACGCTGATGGTGAAGCTCGCGCGGGAGCACGAGGAGAAGGGCGTGACCGAAGAGGAAGTGATGGCCGATTTTGAGGTTTTCCGGAAGGCTTGCCGTAGACGCTAATCCCGTTCTGTCAGCCGTGATGGGCGGCAAGGCGGGTAGGATTTTTTTGGCCGAAAAGTTGGACTTTGTTACGGTGGAACCGGTGCTGGCGGATGTAGAGAAGTATCTGCCGGTGCTGGCGGATAAGAAAGGTCTTGACCTGCCCGCGATGAGAGCTGTCCTTGCCCTCCTGCCTATAACCGTTGTCAGTCCTGGAGGGTACGCATCACACACCGCAGAGGCACGGGAGCTGGTCGGCGGCCGCGATCCTGATGACGTGCCGCTCCTGGCACTGGCCCTGGCGTTGCGGTGCC
The DNA here is from genome assembly GCA_012961725.1 of Desulfotomaculum sp. Taxonomy (GTDB): domain Bacteria; phylum Bacillota; class Desulfotomaculia; order Desulfotomaculales; family Ammonificaceae; genus DTYU01. The sequence continues at coordinate 4,761 of DTYU01000090.1, read as the reverse complement.
CGATATGGAGCAACGACCACGATCTTCGGGGGATTCCGGGGGTGACGGTATATACCACCGCAGAGTTGTTGGCCATGCTGGAGGACGGTGGCTGGGGCCGGCCCGTTCCTCGATAGCCCAACGGTGGAGCGTCCGCCTGTTGACCGGAGGGTTGCAGGTTCGAATCCTGCTCGCGGAGCCGGTTGAATTCTTCGAACCCGCGAAAGTCAAGGCTTCGCGGGTTTTTTTGCTTCGCCGCTGTGCACCGCCGTATTCAGGCGGTTTTTTTGTTCTTAGGAAGCCACGCCCTTATGAAATTTTGGGAGTCTCAAAGAGCAAGCTGTTTGGATAAAACCGGGAAAACTTAGCAATACTACACCTGATAGAAGTCGCCAGACAGGAGTCAGGAGGCATCCCTTCTTTATTCTGAATTTTGACTCCTAAATTCTGGATTCTGATCTTAAACACAGAACGTCGAACGTTGCACGTTTAGCGAGGAGGGAAGGCCGTGGCTGAGTTTCCCGGGGGGCTCGCCGGTATTCTGGCTGTAATCCAGGTCTTTTTCGGAATAGTCATCGGGCTGTATTTCTGGAACCTGCTGCGTGCCCAGCAGGGCGGGAAGGTGGCGGTGCGGCGCGACAGCAGCCGCGAGTCTGAGAGGCTGCGCCAGTTAAGGTCGATTTCGCTTACCGAGCCGCTTGCCGAGAAGACGCGGCCGCGGAGCCTACGGGAGGTGGTCGGGCAGGAGGAGGCGGTGAAAGCACTCAGGGCGGCGCTCTGCGGCCCGCACCCCCAGCACGTTCTGCTCTACGGCCCGCCCGGGATCGGCAAAACGGCGGCCGCCCGCTTGATCTTGGAAGAGGCCAAGAAGAATGAGCATTCCCCTTTCAAACAGGACGCGAAGTTCGTTGAAATCGACGCCACCACGGCGCGTTTTGACGAGCGGGGCATCGCCGACCCATTGATCGGTTCGGTGCATGACCCGATATACCAGGGGGCAGGTCCGTTAGGCGTTGCCGGGGTGCCGCAGCCCAAACCCGGAGCGGTGACCAGGGCGCATGGCGGCATCCTCTTCCTCGACGAGATCGGGGAACTGCACCCCGTCCAGATGAACAAGCTGCTGAAGGTGCTTGAGGACCGGCGCGTCTTCCTTGAAAGCGCGTATTACAACCCGGAAGATCCCAACACCCCCGCGCATATCCACGACATCTTCCAGAACGGGCTGCCGGCGGACTTCCGCCTGGTCGGGGCGACCACCCGCCAGCCGGATGAGATCTCCCCCGCTATCCGGTCGCGTTGCGTGGAGGTCTTTTTCCGGCCGCTTACCCCTGCTGAGATAACGGTGATCGCCGCCAACGCCGTCAGGCGCATCGGGCTTGAGGCGGAGGACGGGGTCTTGGAGGTGGTAACCAAGTACGCCGCGAACGGGCGGGAGGCGGTGAACATGGTGCAGTTGGCGGCCGGTGTGGCCATCGCTGAAGGGCGACCGGCAATCACCGTCGCCGATATGGAATGGGTGGTCACCTGCGGGCAGTACAATCCGCGCCATCTGGAGAGGCTGCCGGCACAGCCGGCGGTCGGGCTGGCGGCGGGGTTGGCGGTCTGCGGGCCGAACGCCGGCACCGTTTTGGAGATCGAGGCCTCCGCGCTCCCGACGGGGAAGGGGCAGGGCGCCCTGAATGTGACGGGAGTGGTGGATGAGGAGGAATTTCAGGGTACGGGGAGGCGCATGCGCCGAAAAAGCTCGGCAAAAAGCGCGGTGGAGAACGTTTTGACGGCGCTGCGGCACGTCATGGGCGTAGAACCGGCGGATTACGACATCCATGTCAACTTCCCGGGCGGGATACCGGTCGATGGGCCGTCGGCGGGGGTGGCGGTGGCGACGGCGGTCTACTCGGCGCTTGCCGGCGTCCCGGTGGACAACCGGGTGGCGCTTACCGGGGAGCTTTCCATCCGCGGGATGATAAAGCCCGTAGGGGGGATCGTCGCCAAGGTTGCGGCAGCCGCACAGGCCGGAGCGGGGCGGGTCTTGATCCCGCGGGAGAACAACCAGCGGCTGCTTGAGAACTTCAGCGGCATCGAAATCATCCCGGTCGAACGCCTGGAGGAGGTGATGCGGGAAGCGCTGCTTGGCGAGAAGAGGACCGGGCAAAGTGCAGCCGAAGAGAGGTACAGCCGGACAGCCTTGCCCTACAGCGCTAAAGCAACTTTTTAGGCGAATAAATTCCCAAATACGACATTTTCTTGCTTTTGAAGGGGTTTATTCCTGTGGCACGCCTATCTATCCTGTGCTAAAATAAATAATAATCAGTCAGCAGGTGAGCGAGCCCGATAACTTAGGAGGTGCTACAGGTGGGGATAAGAAAGCGCATTTTACCGCTTCTGCCGCTGCGGGGCGTTTTGGTCTTTCCATACATGGTGATTCATCTTGATGTCGGCCGGGAGAAATCGGTGCGTGCCATCGATGAGACGATGCTGCGCGACAGGCACATCTTTCTGGCGGCCCAGCGGGACGCCCAGACGGACGATCCCAAACCGGAAGAGATCTTTGAGGTGGGTACCGTGGCCGAGGTCAAGCAGTTGTTGAAGCTGCCTGGCGGGACGATCCGGGTGCTGGTGGAGGGTCTGGCCAGGGGGAAGGTCTCCTGCTACGTATCGGATCAGCCGTTTTTTCGGGTCGAAGTCGAGCAGTTTGACGAAGAGCAGGCGAAGAGCAGCCACTTAGAAGCCCTGATGCGCAATTTGGTACACCAGTTTGAGCAGTACGTTAAACTTTCGAAACGCATCCCGCCGGAAACGGTGGTATCAGTGGTGAGCATCGACGAACCGGGCCGGCTGGCGGATATCATCGCCTCCCACCTGACCCTTAAGATCGAGGACAAACAGGAACTCCTGGAAGCGGTGGACGCGGCGGTGCGCCTGGAGAAGCTATGCGCGATTATCGGCCGTGAACTGGAGATAGTGGAACTCGAGCGGCGGATAAACATCCGGGTGCGGAAGCAGATGGAGAAGACGCAGAAGGAGTATTACCTGCGCGAGCAGATGAGGGCGATCCAGCGGGAACTCGGCGAAAAGGATGAGCGCCAGGCCGAGGGAGAGGAGTACCGGGAGAGGATCGCGCAGGCCAAGCTGCCGAAGGAGGTTGAGGAAAAGGCGCTCAAGGAGGTTGAGCGGCTGGAAAAGATGCCGCCAATGGCGGCGGAAGCGACGGTGGTACGGAACTACCTTGACTGGATCTTGGCCTTGCCGTGGACGAAGGCCACGCGCGACCGCCTCGACATCGATGCCGCCCATAAGGTCCTCGAAGAGGACCACTACGCACTTAAAGAGCCGAAGGAGCGCATCCTTGAGTATTTAGCGATTCGGAAGCTGGTCAAAAGCATGAAGGGCCCGATCCTCTGCTTTGTGGGACCGCCGGGTGTCGGCAAGACGTCGCTGGGACGTTCGATCGCCAGAGCGCTCGAGCGCAAGTTTGTCCGCATCTCGCTCGGGGGCGTCCGGGACGAGGCGGAGATCCGTGGGCACAGGCGTACGTATGTGGGCGCGCTGCCGGGGCGGATCATCCAAGGGATGCGCAACGCCGGTTCGAAGAACCCGGTCTTCCTCTTGGACGAAGTGGATAAGATGAGCACCGATTTCCGGGGCGACCCGGCTTCGGCGCTGTTAGAGGTGCTGGACCCGGAACAGAACAACACCTTTTCGGATCATTACATCGAGATCCCGTTCGACCTTTCGCAGGTGTTGTTCATTACCACGGCAAACTACCCGTATAACATCCCAAGGCCGCTGTGGGACCGGATGGAGATAATCCAGCTTTCGGGTTACACCGAAGAGGAAAAGGTCCAGATCGCAGTCCGGCACCTGATTCCGAAGCAGCTCAAGGAGCACGGGCTGACAACGGAGCAGTTGACGATCTCGGAGAACGCCCTCCGGAAGATGATCCGCGAGTACACCCGCGAGTCGGGCGTGCGCAACATGGAGCGCCAGATAGCGGCGGTCTGCCGCAAAACGGCCAAACTGATCGTTTCCGGGAAGTCGGCGCGGGTCCGGGTTACGGGGCAAAATACGGAGAGGCTCCTCGGCATTCCGAAGTACAGGTACGGGGTGGCGGAGAAGGAGGACGAAACGGGTGTCGCAACTGGTCTTGCCTGGACCGAAAGCGGAGGGGATACCTTGTCGATCGAGGTAACCCTATGTAAGGGGAAGGGCAACCTGATCTTAACCGGTAAGTTGGGCGAGGTCATGCGGGAGTCGGCCCAGGCCGGGTACAGCTTTATCCGATCCCGGGCACGAGAGTTGGAGATTGAAGAGGACTTCAACGAGAAGTATGACGTACACATCCACATCCCCGAGGGGGCGACACCGAAGGACGGACCCTCAGCTGGGATCACGATGGCCACGGCGCTCGCTTCAGCATTGACCGGGCGCAAGGTGCGCCATGATGTCGCGATGACCGGAGAGATCACCCTCCGGGGAAGGGTGCTGCCCGTCGGCGGAATCAAGGAGAAGATCTTGGCGGCGCACCGTGCCGGTATTAAGACCGTTGTCCTGCCGCTCGATAACAAGAAGGAACTGGAAGAGGTCCCGTCCCAGGTCAAAAACAAGCTCCGTCTTATCTTGGTCAGTCATATGGACGATGTCTTGCGGACGGCGCTTCATGATGAAAGGACGCATACCTTCTCTGAGACCGGAGACGTGCCGGCTGTTCTCTGGGGACAGGCGTAAAATAGGGGGACACCATACTATAAAATAGGGGGACACCATAAAATAGGGGGACACCAT
>DTYU01000089.1 GCA_012961725.1 Desulfotomaculum sp. | reverse complement strand
GTTTCGAAATTCCTAAAGTGGGTTGACACGATCACCTTGAAGTTTTAGTATTGTGTCCCCCTAATTATCGGGGAGATAATAGGTGAGACCCTTCTGGGTCTTTATCCTGACCTTCCCGGTCGCAAGAAGCTGCTGTACGTACTTGAGAGCATCGCTACGGTGGATGCCCAGTCCGGCAACCAAGTCATCAAGCGTACACGGGCGGCGCCTGAGCATGGCAAGCATCTCCTCAACCCGGGCCTGGAAACCGTTCTCAGACGGCATGCCGCTGGGTGAAATGACCTCGATGCTTCCCCCAATATGCGCAGCCAGGCGCGACATCTCCTCCGACGTGACCGGCATGGCAAAATCCTCGGCCGGCGGGCGGGTTGCGGTGTTGAGCTGCACCTTGTCCGGCTTCATTTGCTCAATCCACCGCGCCAACTTGCGCACCTCGGCTTCGATCCCTGTGACCCCGGCCAAGAGCAGGACCTCAAGCCACAGAGCGCCCTGGTACTCCTGCCGAAAGGCGATCAGCCCCTCGATCACCTGGTGGAAGGAGAGGGAGGGATGGGGCCGGTTGACATATTCGAAAAGGGCGGCGTCACCAGCGTCTAAAGAGGGTATCACCAGGTCCGCCCGCAACAGGGCGCGCCTTACCTCCGGACGCCAAAGCAGCGAGCCGTTGGTGAGTACTGCCACCGGGAGGCGCGTCAGTTGCTTGATCCCGGCGATCACCTCTTCGATGGGGCCGTATAGGGTAGGCTCTCCCGAGCCGGCGAGCGTGATGTAATCGGGTTCAGGTGCGGCACTGAGCCTGTCACGGACGGCGTCAAGCACATCCGCCACCGGGAAGAACTCCCGGCGCTCCACCGTTTTGTGCGTCGTCCGGCCGAGCTGGCAGTAAATCCAGTCGTAGGTGCAGGTTTTGAACGGCACCAAGTCTACACCTAAAGACCGTCCCAGCCGGCGCGAAGGGACCGGGCCATAAACGTACTGGGTCATGCAGAGACCAACTCACTTTGTGTTATAGCTGCCCTTGAAGCCCCAATTCAACTGTACTTTGTCGGCCGGGATACCAGTGAAATGGCTCCGCTGGGGCACTGGGCGGCACACGTGCCGCATCCGCGGCAAAGACGCGGGTCAACCGCGGCTATGGGACCAGCCATAATCGCGCCCCCGGGACAGACCGCGGCACATGTGCCGCAGCCGGTACATAGCGCTGGGTTGACCTGGGCGCACAGCACCTCCTCGGCACGCGCCTCGCTGCCGCTCTCCGGCTTCCGGGTTAGCGGCGATGCCGGCGGGGCCTCCTGAACAACCGGATACCAGGTTGCCCCAGAGAACCTGGGAAACACACCCCAAGGCGGAGGTGACTCCCAGCGGGCTCCCCATCCGCCAAACGGCGCAAATGGGCCAGCAAGCGCGCGCCCCCAGCCCCGGCCTCTCATTGCTCCCAGCGCCGCCCGTCTGCCGTAGCCGCGGCATCCGGCGCCTGGGCGCCGTCCTTTTCCGTGCGGTCCGATCCCGTCTCTATAGGGCAATTTTTCTTCATCCTTTCTGTAGCGTAGTTAGGGTAGATGTTTTAAACATATGCTCTTTATATGTATACCACTTTCTCAGGTGCGTGTCTACACGGCCCGCAAGTAACCCGACAACCGAATGGCCCACTGCCTGCAATGAGGACGAATGCCGCATTGTACGGCAACTTGACTTTTCTAAGAAGCGAATATCGTTTCTTCTAAACGGAAAAGGATACGAGAAAGGAGGTGGTATAGGTGAGCTGCTCAAGTGTGAAGCACCGCTTTGAAGAGGACAGACAAAAGGGGGTTCTGACCTTTGAGCGGGCCATGGAGCTGTATCAGGAGGTTCAGGGTTCACTGGCGGCCCACCGGTTAGAACTGGAAGAGCTCCGCAGAGGAGGTGCTGAAGCGGAGCGTATCGAGCACCTGCAGCGGCACATCAGGGACGGTGAAGGATTGCTCCGCGAGATGGCCAATCTGTACCTGCACTGATGTTTTATAATGCCTGGAAGGGAAAACCTAAACAAGGAAAATGAGATCTGTTACCAATATCTCTAAAATATTGCGTTCATGTGAAGCCCGGGGACACCATACCGAAGTTATCTTTTTGCGAGAGGCTGGCCGCTTGGCGGCAAGGCTTTCCTTGCTGAATAATTTAGTATGGTGTCCCCGAAATTAATCTGTAGACACCCGCTTTGATGAATGGTATATATAAATAAAGAGCGTATGTTCAAAATATCAGCGTAGTACATACCGTGCTTAAGCGCTACGCGTACAGTTGAAGAGCCGGTTACGGGGTTGGAGGTTTTCAACATTTCAACACCTGGCACCGGTGATTGGGGAGGGGAAGACATGCCGCTTTACGATTACAGGTGCCTGAAGTGCAACCATGTCTGGGAGGTGCTGGTTTCGAGTGCACAAAACGCCCCCGGCGTGTGTCCGCAGTGCAACAGTAAAGAGATAGTGCGGCTCTTTCCGGCGGCGTATATCGCAAAGAGCAGCCGCAGCCCGGGACGGACCTGCTGTGGCCGGGAGGAGCGGTGCGATACACCGCCTTGCTCCACGGGAACATGCCGCATGGGCGGCTGAAGCTGCCGCTTCCTGCAGGCGCGATAAGGATTTAAGCTTTTTTGGTTATTGTGGGGACACCATACCGAATAATTGTCCTCAACAAGAAGGCAGCCGCTTGGCGGGAGGCTTTCCTCGGTAAAAATTTAGTATTGTGTCCCCGAAATTATTTGGCGATCTCTACGATTACGCAGGCCGCCTCAGCCTTCCTCAGCGTCAGGTGGTAGCCCTTGATGGTGACCTCGATGGGATCGCCGAGCGGTGCCACCCCTTCAACCTTTATCTCGCTTCCGGGGACCACGCCCATGTCGAGCAGCCTGCGCCGGAAGCCGCCCGCAGAGGTGACACGCACCACCGTGCCCCGGTCACCGGGTGCCAGCCCGGTGAGAGGCCTGGTCTCTTTTGCCGGTGGATTATTGCCCGATCTTTCGGGTCCCTTGCCGGTCGCCTCCAAGAACGCCACCAGCCGCTCCATCGTCTGCGCGCTAATGACGTGTTCCATGCGGCAGGCGTCGACCTCGGCGATCCGGGGATCGACACCGAGTACGTTGGTAAGGAAACTGACCAGGGCCCTGTGTCTGCGCCGCACTTCCGTCGCGTAGAGCTTGCCTTTCGGAGTAAGCCACACCGGGCCGTACTTGTCCTGGGTTACCAGCCCCGCTTCTTTTAAGCTGTTTAAGGCCTGGGCAACACTTGCCTTGGCGATATTAAGCTTACCCGCGATGTCGGTGACCCTGACAACATCCTCCCGCTCGGAGAGCTCAAGGATGACCTCTAAATAGTCCTCCATGGCGGGGGAAAGCTGACCCGCGTCAGTCATCTGTCGCCGCCCCCTCCGGCGCGATTTAGCCTCTTCTAGCCTGATAAATAATAAAACGGCGCCGTTTCTTCGGTTCTTTTTACTATATTATCCATCGCGCGCCGTGTCAAGCCTTATTCTGATATTTTTGGACGTATGCTCTTTAACTGTCACTCCGCTTGATGCCCAAATTCGTGCAAAGAACTCTTTCGCGACGGGTTTACCTGCCGAGAGTCCCGTAACTGGCCAAGATCCCGCCGATCAGCGCCGAGGCGACAAAGGCCACCATCCCGCCGAGGGTCACGATAAGCGCCGGTTCGATGAGGGTGGTCATCTTCTCGATCCTTGACTGGAGCATCTGGTCGTAGATCTCCGCCACCGAAGTAAGCGCTCCGTCCACCGCACCGGTCTCTTCCCCGACCCTGATCATGGTGCCCACCATGGCCGGGAAGACGCTTCCTGCCCGGAAGAAGGGCGCGGAGAGGTTTTCCCCGTAGAGCACCATCTCCGTCATCTGGTCAACGGACCGCTGGACAAACCTGTTTTTGATCGTTGCCCGGGTGGCGGTGAGGGACTCGACGATCGAGACGCCGCTTGAAACAAGCAGTGCCAGGGTCCTGGCGAAGTGAGTAACGATGGCGTACTGGAAGATCGGGCCGATGAGGGGCAGGCGCAGCTTGTAGCGGTCGATGAGGTACCTCGTCTGCGGCACGCAATAAAGTATGCCGCCGGCGACTATCAGGATAACCGCCAAGATGCCGGTCTGGGCCAGGATGGCGGCGGAGTTTTCGCCGATGGAGACTAAGAGCATGGTGTTCCAGGGGAGTTCGCCGCCCAAGACCTCGAGCAGGGGGACGATGCGGGGGATCACGTAGCTGATCATAAAGGCGACCACCCCGCAGGTGACAAGCAGAACGATCGCGGGGTATAGCAGGCTGGAGAGAATCTTGCGCAGGCGCGTCAGTCTCTCCTCCCAGTAAGCGGCCACACGGTCCATGGCGGTGTCGATGAGACCGCTTGTTTCGCCTGTCTTCAAGACGCTGGTCACCATCAGCGGGAGGGTCTTCGGGAAGCGGGCCATGGCCTCGCTTAAGGGCCTGCCGGCCTCCACATCCCGGCGGACGCAGGCGAGGATGTATTTCAGCTTTCTGTTCTTGGTCTGGTCCGCCAGCAGGAAGAGCGAGGAGACGATGGAGACGCCCGACTTGATCAGGTAGGCCAATTGGCGCAGGCAGAAGACCACCTCACCCTGTTTTACCATGCTCAGCCTGGCCAAGAGGTCAGGCTTCGGCCACTCCTCCGGCAGCGGTTCTGCCGGCCGCGCCTCTTCTTCCCGCGGCCTTGCCGGGGGCGGGGCGGCAACGGGTGCCGGAGCGGCAGCGCCGCCGCCGGTAAAGGCGGGTATGGCTTCGGTCACCCGGGACATAAAAAGATAAACGATATAGAGTACGAGCGGCAGGACAAAAATGAGCAGCGCGTACGGAAAGCCGGGGGAGGTGAGGTCAACCGGCCTGTAGGCCGGTCTTTCGCTCGGTTCGCTCGCTTCCGCAGCGGGTGATTCGGCCGGTTCTGCGGGCCGGCCTGTGCCCTCGCTTGGCGTCGCCGTGGCGGGTGCCCCCGGCCGAGGGGCGGCACCGCCGGTTGCGGCCTGTTCCCCAGTGGGAGGAGTGGCGGCGCTTGCCCCTTCTTCTCCCGGTAGGTGCCATTTAGCGGCCTTTGGCAGGAGAGTGGTCGCGGCCGGTTCAAGGACCTTGGTGCCGGCGGCCTCGAGTTCTTCTTTCTCCCTTTCCGGCAGCAGTTCCGAGCGGGCAATGAGGTAGACAGCGGCCCTCTCTTCTTTTACTGCTTCCTGAAACTCGGCCATGAGCTCTTCAAACGGTCTTCGCTCTTCCCCCGGCGGGGGGTCGTTTATGCAGTCGGTGGTGACGACGTAAACGACCGCCCGGCTCTCGGGGGCAGCAAGCCTGGCTTCGCGGGCCGCTGCCGCCGCTTCTTTGAAGGCCTTTTCCATCCAGGTCCATTTTTCGTTTGCCTCGAGGCTGTCGATTATCTTTTTCAGGTAGGCGCGCTCGTTCCTGCTCTCTATCTTCAGGTCAACGACCCGGCGCACGTCCTCGCCGAAGGTGAAGAGGATTATCCTGTCGCCGGTCGCCCGCCGGTCGATCGAGTCCTTAATGCTCTGTTTTGTCGCCGCAAATAAGCCGCCGGCATTTACACTGGCCGACGTGTCTACCAGGTAGATCACGGTAGAGGATCCCGCCGCCTGCGCCGCGCCGGCAAAAACAAAAAAGAAAAGGCAAAGAAATACGAAAAATCTCAGTCTCATCATCCCCGTTCACCGTTTACCGGCTGCTACAGCTCCACGGTTGCCTTAATGACCTCCGCGAGGGTCGTCAGGCCCCGTTCGATCTTGCTGATGCCGTCTTCCCGCAAGGTTTTCATCTTTCCCTTTACCAATTCCTTGATCGCCACCGTGTCGGCCCCTTGGGCGATCGCCTTCTGGACCTGGCGGTCGACCACCAACAGCTCAAAGATGCCCGTCCTTTCCCGGTATCCGGTCTGCTGGCAGAAAGCGCAGCCCTGCCCGGCGAAAAACCTGCGGTCACCGTTCAGATTCAAGGCTAACAGTTCCGCTTGGGCAGGGACGTACGGAAGCTTGCACCGGGGGCAGTTGAGCCGCACCAGCCGCTGCGCCAAGACCGCCCGCAGGGCGGAACTCACCAAGTAGCGCTCGCAGCCCATGTCGACCAGCCGCTCCACCGCGCTCGCCGCGTCGTTGGTGTGCAGCGTCGAGAGCACCAAGTGCCCGGTGAGGGCGGCCTGAAGCGCCAGGGCGGCGGTCTCGCTGTCCCGGATCTCGCCCACCATGATGATGTTCGGGTCCTGGCGGAGGATCGAACGCAGGGCGCCGCTGAAAGTGAACTTCTGCGAAGAAGGATCCACCTGGGTCTGGGTGATACCTTCCATCTGCACCTCGATCGGGTCTTCGACGGTGGTGATGTTCACACTGTCGCTGCGGAGGTACTTCAGCGCGGCATACAGCGTGAAGGTCTTGCCGCTGCCGGTGGGGCCGGTGACCAACAAGAGCCCGTGGGGGAGATCGAGCATGCGCTGGAAGGAGGACAGCACCTCTCCTTCCATCCCCAGCTCATCGATGTTCAGTACCCGGTCGTGCGGCGGCAAGAGCCTGAGCACGGCCTTTTCCCCGCCGGCGCAGGGCAGGGTGGAGGCGCGGATGCTCGTCGCGCTCCCGTTTTCCGCCGGCCGGAAGAGAAAGCCGCCGTCCTGCGGGCTGCGCCGGTCGGCGATGTTCATGTTGCCTAACACCTTGACCCGCGAGACAATCAGGGGCCCCGCGGCGGCGGGGAGGTGCTCGACGGTCCTGAGCACCCCGTCTATACGGAAGCGGACGCGCATACCTTCCGAATCCGGCTCCAAATGCATGTCGGAGGCGCGCTGGGCGACGGCCTTCGCGAGCAGTTCCTCCAACAGCCTGATGGCATAATCCGGGCCTTCTGGGAGGGCCGGTTCGCCCGGCGGTTCTTCGCGCGCAAACTCCTCGGGATAAGCCTGCCGCTGCACCGCCGCTATCTCGGCGGGGCCCATGAGGACAGGGTGCACCCGTTTGCCGGTGACGCGATAGAGGTTCTCTAAGACCGGCCTTGGCACCGGCTCCTGGCATGCCAAGAGCAGATCGTTATCTTTCAGTGCCACCGGGACGACGTGGTGCTTGAGCGCAACCGGTTTAGGCACCAGCGCCGCCAGTTCCGGAGTAAGTTCGACCTCCGCGAGCGGAAAAACCGGCAGGCCGAAAAACTCACCCAGGAGCGGAATGAGCTGCGCCTCCTGCAGATAGCCGTGCTCCACCAATACCGCACCCAACTTCTTCCCGGTGCCGCGCTGGCGCTTCAGTGCCTCGACCAGTTGCTCGCGGCTGAGCACACCCTTGCCCACTAAGAATTCACCGAGTCGCTGTCTTGGCATCTCTCTTCACCTCGCTGTCCCGACTCTGTTTGGGCTCTACCGCTTGTTTGCGCCGGCTTGGCTCATGCCCAATTTCTCCGCCAGGATCGTGGGGTTGCGGGCGGCAGCAAATGCCGTGGACGGGCTGATGGCGCGCGCCCGCACCAGGTTTTCGAGCGACTGCTCCATCGTCTGCATCCCCAAATTTTTACCTGTTTCGATCGCCAAACGGATGTGCTCGTCCCTGCCGATCCGGATCAGATTGGCGACCGCCGATGTCACCATCAGCACTTCCGTGGCCAAGAGGCGCCCCTTGCCGTCCGCACGAGGGAGCAGTTGCTGGGAGATGACCGCCCTGAGCGAGGCGGAGAGCTGCTGCCGTATCTGGGCCTGCTCCTCCGCCGGAAAGACGCCGACCATCCTGGCGATCGAGGAGACGGCGTCGCGGGAGTGCAGGGTGGAGAAGACCAAGTGTCCGGTTTCCGCCGCCATGATCGCCGTCCGCATCGTATC
>DTYU01000088.1 GCA_012961725.1 Desulfotomaculum sp. | reverse complement strand
GGTATATTTTGGCTGAGACCGCCCTATATTTATTAGCGAATGCGAGGCTCCGGGGCTTCAGAACAAATGGAATCGAACTTCGCTTGTTTTCGAGTTGCCACTATGTTATAATCTGAACGAGGCTCCAAAAAAATCTGCGAAAGGTTGTGAGCTTGTGTTCTGGACCGCCGAGTTTTTTTGGAGACTCTTTGAAAGGACCGGATCTGTCAGGGCTTACGTTCTTTACCGCAGGCTGGCGGTGCACTGACCCGGTACGAAGCTAACCTAAAGCCGCCGGTGGCGCCGCATATCATATGCGATAGCTATTGCGCCCGTATTCCTTCTGACGGGAGAAAGTGTCCTTAATGCTCTTGCCTCTTCTGAGAAGCGAGGGCTTTTTTGTTTTACAAATCGGTCTTTAAAGGCTAAAATTATTTAGGATGTGCTTGGTTTAGGGTGGGTTTTTTGTGAAAAAGGCTTGTCTAGTCTAAAGTGAGAGTTAAGCGGTTGTGAAGGAGTGTTCCACGGGAAGGTTTGTTCCCTCCATAGAATCTGTCTGTGGAAAATGACCTTATCGTTCCTTTTGCCGGCCTGCGGGCTGGAGGGAATAATAATTTAGTATGGTGTCCCCGTAATTTTGATGGCGGTTGATTGGTTTTTCGAGGAGGGCCGGCGGTGCTCAGAGAACTGGATGACATTTGGGAACGGGCGCAGGATGCGATCAAAACAGCGAAGAGCCTTCAGGAAATCGAGGCGGCGCGGGTGCGTTTCCTCGGCAGAAAAGGGGAGTTGACGCAGATCCTGCGGAAGATGGGATCGCTGTCGGTTGAAGAGCGGCCGCTTGTCGGGCAGCGAGCCAACGAGTTAAAGGAAAGGTTTGAGCGGGCGCTTGCCGACCGGACGGCGGTGCTGCGGGAGCAGGCCATAAGCAGCAGGCTCGAAGCGGAAGCGATCGATGTGACGCTGCCCGGTTATCCGGTCATGGTCGGACACAGACATCCCCTGAACCTGATAAGGGCGGAGATCGAAGAGATTTTCCTCGGACTTGGCTTCAGTACAGCCGAAGGGCCAGAGGTGGAGCTGGACTATTACAACTTTGAGGCTCTAAACCTGCCGAAGGACCACCCGGCGCGGGACATGCAGGACACCTTCTTCATTTCCGACGAGATTCTACTCCGCACACATACCTCCCCGGTACAGGTGCGGACGCTCGAACGCCTTGCGCCGGATTTGCCGGTAAAAGTGATCGCGGCCGGGAAGGTTTACCGGCGGGATGACGATGCCACGCACTGCCCTATGTTCCACCAGGTTGAGGGGCTGGCGGTCGATACGGATATCCGCTTCAGCGACCTGAAAGGGGTTCTTTTGGCTTTTGCGCGGGAGATGTTCGGTGCGAATACGCGGATGCGGTTCCGGCCGAGCTACTTCCCGTTTACCGAACCGAGCGCGGAGGTCGACATATCCTGCTTCAACTGCGGCGGGGAGGGGTGCCGGATCTGCAAGGATACCGGTTGGCTGGAGATCTTAGGCGCCGGGATGGTTCATCCCCGGGTGCTCGCGGTCTCGGGCTACGATCCGGAGAAATGCCGGGGGTTCGCTTTCGGGATGGGGATCGAGCGGATCGCAATGCTCAAATATGGTATCAGGGACATGCGGCTCTTTTTTGACAACGACCTTCGCTTCTTGAGTCAGTTTTAGTCTTCAGGGTTCGGAATCAGGGGTCAATAATTGATTTCTGCCCTTTGATTCATTGCAAGGGAGGATTTGTTGTGCGGGTCCCTTTGAAATGGCTAAGCGAGTTCGTGGAGATCCCGGTGCAGCCTGGGGAACTGGCGGAGAGGCTTACGGCAGCCGGGATCGCCGTAGATGCGGTGATTACGGTGGGTGAAGGGATAGAGGGAGTAACTACGGCGGTGGTTCGCGAGGTCGGGCCCCATCCGAACGCGGACAGGCTCAGTATCTGCACCGCGGATACGGGTGCTGCGGCATACGAGGTCGTGACAGGGGCACCGAACGTGTTTCGCGGGGCGGTCGTTCCACTGGCAATGGAAGGTGCCCGGCTGGCAAACGGGAGGGCGGTGAAGAAGGCACGTTTTCGGGGCGTCACCTCTCAAGGCATGATCTGTTCCGAAGCCGAGCTGGGGCTTGAGGAGCGCTCGGCGGGAATCATGATCCTGCCCCCTGAAACACCGGCGGGGATAGAGATCTGCGAGCTCTTAGGGCTCCCTGACGCGGTCTTGGAGCTCGACCTTACGCCCAACCGCGGCGACTGTCTTTCTATGCTCGGTGTTGCGAGGGAAGTAGCCGCCATATACGGACTGGAGTTGAAAATGCCGCCTTTGCTGCCATCCGGAAAAGGGGATGCAGGGAGCTACATCGAGATAGAGATCGCCGTGCCGGAACTCTGCGGGCGGTACGCCGGCCGGATCTTCCGGAGTATAAAGACGGGCCCGGCGCCGCTGTGGATGCAGGCCAGGCTGCGGCTGGCCGGGATGAGACCCATAAACGATATCGTTGACATTACAAACTACGTAATGCTCGAATTGGGGCAGCCGCTGCATGCATTCGACTACGAAACCCTGAGGGGCAGGAAGATCGTTGTACGCCGGGCGGTGCCTGGCGAGGTGCTTATCTCCCTCGACGGGGTGAGCCGGGAGCTTTCCCCGGAAGACCTGGTCATCGCGGATGCCGAACGGGCGGTGGCTGTAGCCGGGGTGATGGGAGGGCTTGACACCGAGGTAACCCCTGCCACGGCGACGGTGCTTTTGGAATCGGCAAACTTCAACCCTAAATCTGTCCGGCGTACCGCACGTGCACTCGGGATCCGTTCAGAGGCCTCGCTCCGCTTCGAAAAGGGTGTGGATATCGAGGGGGCGGTGGTGGCGGCGGATAGGACCGCCTGGCTGATTGAAGCGACCGGTGCAGGCCAGGCGGTGCCCGGGGTGGTGGACTGCTATCCGGTGCCGCCGGAGCCGAGGACGGTGGTCGTGCGGCCGGCAAGGCTTGAGGAGATCCTTGGTGTGGCACTGCCATGGAACGAGGCGGTACATTGGCTGGAACGTCTCGGTTTCGGGGTTCGGGAGAACGGGCGGCAGTGGGTCGTCTCTGTACCGGCCTTCCGCCCGGATGTGGGTATCGAAGAGGACATAATGGAGGAAGTGGCCCGGATATACGGGTACGACCAGGTTCCATCGACACTCCCGTTCGGGGAGACCACACCGGGCCGGCGCTCGGCAGAAGAGGCCTTTCTCGGCCGGGTTTCAGAGTTACTGACTGGGCTCGGCCTTACCGAGGTCGTTACATACAGTTTTATTAATCCGGTCTGTTTCGACCGCCTGCGCTTGCCGGCAAACGACGCTCTGCGCAAGGTGGTCCGGCTGAAGAATCCGATCAGTGAAGAGCAGTCCGTACTGCGGACCATGATTTTGCCCGGACTGTTAGAGGTTCTTGCAAGGAATCTCTCCCGGCGGGTGGAAAGCGCGGCGGTTTTCGAGTTGGGAAGGGTGTTTCACCCGCATGGTGCGGAAGAGCTGCCCGAAGAACGCCTGAAGCTCGGTCTCGCGGCTATGGGAAAAGAGCCGCGGAGCTGGAAACACCCGGCGCGGGAGATGGATTTCTTTTACCTCAAGGGTGTTATTGAGGCGTTCTTCAGGGGAGCAGGGATAAGAGAACCGGTCTTTATGCCGCTTCGTGACCACCCTTCGCTTCACCCCGGCCGTGCGGCCCGGATCCTGGTTGACAATAAGGAGGCAGGGTTCATGGGCGAGCTTCACCCGGAGGTTTTGGAGGCGTTTGAGATCGATAACCGGGCGGTGGTTGCGGAGTTCGATATACCGGCGCTTATCACCGTCCGGAAGGCCGCGGCTTTTCGAGAACTGCCGCGCTTTCCGGGAATAATCCGGGACATCGCTTTTCTTCTCCCGGACGGGGTGCCGGCGGCAGCGGTCGGGGAGGCGATAAAGACTGCGGCGGGGGAACTGCTGCGAAACCTCGAGCTTTTTGATCTGTACAAGGGACCGAAGCTGCCTGAGGGAACGCGGAGCCTTGCCTTTTCAATGCTTTTTCAGGCGGCAGACCGCACCCTGACCGACGAAGAGGTGGCTTCCCGGATTAATGCCGTAATAGAAAAGCTCGAAAGAGAGTTCGGTGCCGTTCTTCGGTCCTGATCCGTGCAGGAGTTTTGCTCAATGTGGCGAAAAACTGCGTAATGCCGCACTGGAGGGAGAATTATGCAGGCGAAGGAGAACCGGGTGGAGGTTGAAATCGGCGGCGAACCCTATATCCTAAGGAGCGAAGCCCCCGCCGAGCACATCAAGCGGGTTGCGCGCCTCGTGAACAACAAGATAAAGGAGGTTCGCGTACGCAACTCGCGCCTGTCGCTGGTGAAAGCAACCGTTGCAGCGGCGCTGAACATCGCCGACGATTACCTCCGGCTGAAAGACGAGCATGAGGAGATGGTGAAGCTTATTGAGTCTGAGCGGGTAAAATAAAATAGTACGAAAGAGGTGGGCCGTTGAAGATCCGGGAGATCTATGATTTGGCCGTTAAGCTGGGGATGAACAAGGACCCCCGAGGTGAGGAGGGGGTCAGGGCGTTCTTGGCAAAAGAGCGCGAGCGTTACGAGGAGCTGAAGGAGGATGAGAAAGCGGAATACGATACCGAAAAGCTCAACAACCCTTATGCGGACACGCGTATCCTGTTCGGCGACCCTGAGCGCGAGGCAGGGCGGGTATTTGTCGGAATCGATATGGAAGCGGCGGAGGTTCTCTTGGCGGACCGGCTCGGTGAAAAGGGACGGCCGATCGACCTCATCATCGCGCATCACCCTGAGGGCCGGGCGATAGCGGAGCTTTATGAGGTGATGCACCTGCAGGAGGATATCTTGGCTCGGTTCGGTGTGCCGATAAACGTAGCAGAGGGGATCTTGACCTCGCGGATCAGCGAGGTCAAGCGGGGGCTAATGCCGCTGAACCATTTCCGCGCCGTGGATGCCGCCAGGCTTCTCGACATCCCGCTGATGTGCGTCCACACCGCGGCAGACAACTTAGTGACCGACCACCTGCAGCGGCTCTTCGACGAGCGGAAGCCGGATCGTCTCTCCGATGTTTTGAAGCTCCTGAAGGAGATTCCCGAGTATAAGACGGCTGCTGCTCAGGGTGCCGGTCCGACGGTCGTGGTGGGGGAAAAGGAGCGCCGCGCAGGGAAGATCTTCGTGGATATGACCGGAGGCACCAGCGGCTCCCAGGACGCTTATGCGAAGTTAGCGGTGGCCGGGGTCGGCACGGTGGTCGGCATGCATATGAAAGAGGAGCACCGCAAGGAGGCGGAAAAGAATAACATAAACGTGGTCATTGCCGGTCACATGGCAAGCGATTCCCTCGGAATGAACCTGTTTTTGGACGAGCTTGCGCGGGAGGGGATCGAGATCGTCGCCGGTTCGGGTTTGATCAGGGTGGCCAGGACGTGATGCGCGTTCCCGAGCTCTTGGCACCCGCCGGCAACTGGGAAAGGCTGGTAGCCGCGGTCCAGAACGGCGCGGATGCAGTCTATTTAGGAGGAAAAGATTTCAACGCCCGCCGGCAGGCACCGAATTTCACCGCCGAAGAGCTGAAAGAGGCGATCGCGTACGCGCACATCCGGGGGGTAAAGGTTTACATAACGGTTAATACGCTCCTGTCGGACGCGGAGATGGAGGAGGC
>DTYU01000087.1 GCA_012961725.1 Desulfotomaculum sp. | reverse complement strand
GGCAAATCTGTATGCCAGACTCCTTAAGTACGTGAGACCCTACTGGTTTAAACTGGCCATTGGTATTTCTCTGGCAGAAACTCCAAAAAGGCCTCGTCAATGATTAAAAACACCCCTGCCCGCGCCGTTTCTTCCACCAGCGCCGCCAGTTCCTCCGGTGCAACTACTTGCCCGGTGGGGTTGTTGGGCTGGCAGAGAAAGATGGCGTCCGCTCCCGCAAGCGCTGCTGCCAACCGCCGTACATCAAGCCTAAAGTCCCCCTGCAGGCCGAGCGGCAGCATCATGACGCTTCCGCCCCACGCGGTGACTGCCCGCGCGTATTCGCCAAAGGTGGGTACCGGTATTACCGCCCTGCTTATCCCGAGCGCCGGCACCAAGAGGCTTATCAATTCCGCCGTTCCGTTACCGGGTAAAAGCCACGACGGCGGTACGCCGAGATGCCCTGCCAAAGCTTCTTTTAGCTCAACGCACTCCGGGTCCGGGTACCGCCAAAGGCCACCGAGCACCTCTCTTACCGCTGCCAGCGCCCGCGGCGAGGGCCCAAGCGGATTGATATTGCTGCTGAAATCCAAATATTCCTCCGGTCTGCCGCCGAACTCCCGCGCCGCCCGGCAAACATCCCCGCCATGGAGCGTAGAGACATGGACCGCCATAGGTAATATACCTCTTTTAGTGCCAAAATGCCAGGTGAAACATCAAATTGAATTCTCTCACACAAAGGCACAGTTCGTTGCAAGCACACCTGGCGGAGAACTTAATCGACACGCTCAGCATAACCCCTGCAAAAGTCGACGAACCGCGCCGCCGTTTCGGGACGGCTTAAAAAGTGCAGATGGAGGTAAGCAGCCGTAAGATTCCCCAACACTGCCCCGTCCTCCTGAACCGCCCCGGAATTGAAACGCAGCCGGTAGGCGGCGGGAGGCCGCGGCCGGCGCCAGTTGAGCCTTGAATAGTGAAATACGTGCCCCCGGATCATCTCCCCCCGCCGACAGAGGCAGCTTTCTTCCACCGCTTCCGCCTCCGCGTACCCGAGGCGCTGCAGCCTCCCGGTCAGAACCGCCCGTGCCGGCAGCACCCCGGCCAGCGGGTATGCGGTACCGTTGTATTCAATCTCCTCGCAGAGGTAGAGCAGCCCGCCACACTCGGCAATCACTGGCATCCCACCGGCAATGGCCCCTTTAACCGCATGCCGCAACGGAACATTTGCTGCCAACTGCTTCGCGAAGACCTCCGGGAACCCCCCGCCTAAGTAAAGCCCTGCGGTACCCGGCGGCAGTGTTATCTCCTTCAGCGGGCTGAAAAAGGCCAGTTCCGCGCCAAAAGCCGCTAAGAGTTCCAGGTTTTCCGGGTAATAAAAGCTGAAGGCAGCATCGCGGGCGACCGCGATCCGCACCCGCGGCGGTAACGGATGCGCAGGGAAAACGGCGCGCCCCGGCCCCGGAACGGGCGGGGCGTCTGCCACCCGTAGTAGAGCATCGAGGTCCGTTGCCTCAGCAAACGCCGTGGCGATAAGCCCGATGCGCTCCGGCAACCCTGCCGTCTCGTAAACCGGTACCAGGCCTAAATGCCTTTCCGGCAGGCAGAGCGTCAGGTCGCGCTTCAAGGCACCCAGCACCGGCACACCCGTCTTTTCCTCCACCGCCTCCCGGACCAGCGCCGCGTGCCGCGCGCTCCCGGCAAAAGTAAGGATTACTCCGGCGAGGTTGACCGTGGGATCCAGCGTCTTAAACCCCAAAACCACCGCTGCCGCCGAAGCACTCATCCCGCGGACGTCAACCACCAGGATGACGGGAGCATCAAGCAGCTTGGCCAGGCGGGCGGTACTCCCTTCACCTTCCGGGCCGAGCCCGTCGTACAGGCCCATAACCCCCTCGATTATGGCGATATCCGCCCCCCGACACCCCCGCAGAAAGACCTCCCGCACCGTGTCCGCCGGGAGCATCCACGGATCGAGGTTGCGCGAAGGGCGGCCGGCGGCCGCCGTGTGAAAACCAGGGTCGATGTAATCAGGACCTGCTTTGAACCCTTGAACAATAAGTCCCTTCGCCGCAAGCGCCCCCATGAGACCCACAGCCACGGTTGTCTTTCCGACACCGCTTGCCGTCCCGGCGATCACCAGCCGGCGCAAATCCATCCCCTGCCTCCGCCAAGATTCAGCCAGCGATAGACTTCTTCCATCCGCAGGTATTTCCGTACCGTCGCCGCCAGCCGGGCAAAGCCATCCTCTTTGTACCTGGTCCAAGAGAGACCGAAATCGACCGGGGGCAACCCCCGCCGCATACGCAAGAGGTTGAGGAACCCCCGGCGGAAGCCGTCCGAATCGAAAAGCCCGTGTAAATAGGTCCCCCAAACCAACCCCTGAGAGCTCCCCTCCGCTAACATCCGCCCGTTCTCCTCCAACAAAAAGACCGGTGCGACACCCGTTCCGCAAGCGGTCTCACCCGCGTGAATCTCATAACCGTAAACCCTCTGGCCCGCCAACTCGACAAGCGCCCCCGAACCCGCGACTACTCCCCGCCGCCGCACTGTTACCTTCCCCGGTTTAAAGGCCGTACGCACATCGAGTAAGCCCAGGCCGGTAAAACTGCCGACGCGGTCTTGCAGCCCCTCCGGGTCACTGACGTCTTTTCCTAACATCTGGTACCCTCCGCAGATACCTAAAACAGGCATCCCGGCGGCCGCCCGTCCGCGGATCGCCTCCGCCCACCCGCTCTCGAAGACCCATTGCAGGTCGGCGACGGTGTTTTTCGTTCCCGGAAGGACGAGCACATCCGGCATGCCTAAGAGAGAAGGATGGGCAAGAAAACGCAGGGAGACGTCCGGCTCGAGCAGCAGGGGATCAAAGTCGTCGAAGTTGGCGATCCGCGGCAGCCTAACCACCACGATCTCCAACTCCGCTTCCGGGCGGACAATCCCGGCGCCAAGACTCACCGAATCCTCCGCCGCCACACCCAAATCCGGAAGAAAGGGGAGCACCCCTAATACCGGCCGCCCCGTTTCCTCTTCGAGGAAGCGCAAGCCCGGTTCCAGGATGCTCAAGTCCCCGCGGAACCTGTTGATCACCAGGCCGCGCACGCACGCCGCCTCTTCCGGAGAAAGAAGCTTGAGCGTCCCCACTAACTGGGCGAAGACACCCCCGCGGTCGATATCAGCCGCGAGAATCACCGGTGCACCGGACAGCGCGGCCACCCGCATATTGGCGATATCCCGCTCGCGCAGGTTGACCTCCGCCGGACTGCCCGCCCCCTCGATGACAATCAAGTCGTACTCCGCCGTCAGCCTGGTGAGACTTTCTTTCACCGCCCTCCAGGCCACCTCCAGATACTCCTCCCGGTAGTCCCGGGCTGAAAAGTCTCCGGCCGGGCGCCCGTGTATGATCACCTGGGCCACCGTATCCCGTTTGGGTTTCAGGAGCACCGGGTTCATATCCACCGTGGCCTCAACCCCGGCCGCCTCCGCCTGGACGCCTTGGGCGCGGCCGATCTCCCCGCCGTCCACGGTGACGTAGGCGTTCAGCGACATATTCTGCGCCTTGAACGGCGCCACCCGCCAGCCGTCCTCCCGGAAAAGCCGGCAGAACGCAGTCACGAGTACGCTTTTACCCACGTGGGAGGCAGTTCCTTGAATCATGAGTGCCCGCGCCAAGAAATCACCCGCCTTTACTCTGCAACAGCCAAGGCCGCCAGCACATTGACGACCGCCGCGGCTACGGCGCTGCCTCCCCGGGTACCGCGGAGCACCACCGCAGGCAAACCGGCGGCCAACAGCGCCTCCTTGGCCTCCGCCGCACCAACGAAACCCACCGGCGTACCGATCACCAGCGCCGGGCATATCCCCGCCGCACGAAGCTCCAGCACCCCGAAAAGGGCTGTGGGGGCGTTGCCCACCGCCACGATACTTCCCGGTAATACCTCCCGCAGCCCCCGCACCCCAGCCAGCGCACGCGTGACCTTCTGCCGGGCGGCCTCCTCAGCAGTGCCCGGCTCCTCGACCGCCACCCGCAGCGCGACCCCCTCCGGCAACCGCGCACGTACTCCGGCCGCGACCATTTTTACATCGCAGATGACCGGTGCCCCCCGGCGCAGTGCGCCGATACCTGCTTTCAAAGGTTCGTGTCGAAAGACCAAATCCCGCATGCACCCGGGATCGCCGGTGGTATGCACCACCCGCTGGGCCACCAAGAACTCCTCAGGGGTAAGGACTCCCTTCCAGGGCCGGAGCAATCCCTCGATGATCGCCATGCTCCGCGCCTGTATAACCTCCGGGTCAACCAAAAATTTCATTTTCATCCCTCATCTTTTATCCTTTCTCCATCCCGCACCTCCCCGATCCGCTCCGCCAGGATCGCCACGATCCGCAGGTCAAAGCCGAGGTGCCGGGCAAGGCGGAATTCTACCCCCGGG
>DTYU01000086.1 GCA_012961725.1 Desulfotomaculum sp. | reverse complement strand
TGGGGCAGGTTGACCAACTTGTTTGCATAGCTCAGTGCGGCGATGCTTCCCTCCGCCAGGCCTGACGCCAGCCGGTAATCGATCAGCGTGTAGACCTGCATTATCCCCGAGGCCAGCAAGACCGGCACCATTAAGATCACAATCCGCCGCACCTCCGGGTGGCGCAGGCTGAAACACAGCGAATACCGGAAGCCCACAAACCGCATCGCCGGCAACTGCACAACCGCGAAAGAAACCGCCCCGGCCAGTACGCCTGCCGCCAGGCCGTAAACCCCCAAAACTTTGGCGCCGAGAAGCGCCCCTAAGACGATCATGATGTTCATCGCCGCCGGACCGAAGGCGGAGGGGCCGAAAACGTTGTTGGCGTTCAGGATGCCGGTAAAGACGCCCGCTAAGCCCATAAAAATAATGGCTGGCATCATCACCGCCGTCAGCCGCGCCGTCAGTTCCATCGTCTTCGGTTCAAACCCCGCGCCTAAGGCCCTGGCTAAAACCGGTGCAAACTCTACCCCCAAGACCGCGAAAAGCGCCATGGCAACGAAGGTGTTGTTAATGACCAGGCTCAGCACCCGCCAAGCTTCGTGTCGCCGGCCTTGAGCCGTATACTCCGCATACACCGGCACGATCACGGCGGTCAATGCAGCCCCGACGACGCCGTAAAAGATATAAGGGATGATAAAAGCCACATAGAAGGCATCCGCCTGCCACGTGGTGCCGAAGCCGTGGGCGATCGCCGCCTCCCTTACCACCCCCAAGAGCTTCGAGAGCAGCGAAAGTGTAAGGACCACTGCCGCGGCGCGTGCGATAACCCTGCCGTTACTCAATCAGCATCCTTCCTTAAGCCATAAGCGTTCGCCCGTTCCCCTAAACCCGTATTTTATCACCGATCCCGCAACTTGAGCCAGTTTTTATTCAACTTTCGCCGTTGCTGTAGGTCAAAGGTCCCAAAATAAATAGGCCCTGCGTCCCGCTGCAAAATCCTGCCTGACTACCCGTTGAAAACAGGGCTTTTGTGCCATGCATTCCTCCTCGATCCGTTGTAGAGTAGTGTCGAAGATTAAAGATTTGTGTCGTATATTGATGCAAGGCGGTGCATGGCATGAAGAAATCTGTTCCGAGAGTCGTTTGGTGCATCCTGATCGCCCTGCTGCTCGCCTGCCTGCCGTCGCAAGACGCTGGCGCACAAGTAACCTTAGCGACCCTCGAGTCCGCCCCCGACTTCACCGCTTACGGTGCAGCCCTGGAGAACTGTGCCTACGGTGCCGCAGAGCTTCCGCCGCAAGCCGCCGTAGCCGCGGAGATCCGCCACCTCGAGCAGCTTTTGCCCGCGGCGGCCTCCTTGCAGGCAACCGTTTACATCGTAACGCAGCGCTGCAGCCTGCCGGGTCTGGGAATGCTGGCCGGCTGCACCCTGCCGAACAGAAAAACGGTCTACCTCTTCGCCTCCCCCCGGTACAGCGCATACACCGTCAGGGTTACCGGCGGCACCGCCCGCACGGAGCGCTTCGCTCCCTGCCTTGCGGCCTATACCGTTGCCCACGAACTGGGGCATCTCCTCCGCTACCAGTTGCTAACGCCGCAGGAACTCGGGGCCTATTTAGCGTTCCGCGGCGCAACGAAGACCACCAGGCGCCTATGGGCCCGCCACCCGGAGGAGATCTTCGCCGAGGACTTCCGCTGGCTCTTCGGGAGCGAGGCCGCCCGGCATATCCCCTACCTTTGTGATGTGAGACCTCCAGGCGAAAAGGAAAAGGCCTACCTCCTCAAGCTCCTCCTCGCCAATGAATAACGCTGCTCCTTAATAAAAAAATTTTAGCCTTTCTTCCGGTCTCGCCGGCCTTCACCAGCGATCGCTCACCGCCAGAAAAATTTAGTTGAAATTTTCTTAACCATGCAGGAGTTCCTCCGGAGTAAGCCGAGTTAATCCTGTGAGGGAATACCAAAGACCCTGGACCCCTCATCAGCGAACTGGTGTCAAACTGCCCCTTCGTCCTGCCGGTCCCAGAGGATTAGCGTAGATACCGGATTGTTGCTCCGCCGGTTGGGTTTTGTTATACTGGAGTGGACAGCGCCAGAAATCACTGAACCACGTGATTCAGAGCTTCGAGTGGCAGTAACCCTGCGCATAGTGAAGGTGACGCGTTGATGACGATTGGCCTTTTTGGAAATGAGCGATTCACAGTTGTCCTCCGCAAGTATGGCGTATCCGTGTGCTACCTGTTTGGATCGCAGGCTACGGGAGAGGCCTATCCCGACAGTGATGTGGACCTGGCGGTTTTGTTTAAGGACTATCAGCCGGTGGTGCATCACCTGGATTACATTGCGGCTCTGGAGGAGGAACTGCAACAGTTGGTTTCCCAAAAGGTTCAGGTAATCTGCTTGCAGGCTGTAAGAGACATCGCCTTGAGATTTGCAATAACCAGTTCCGCAAAGGTGGTATACTCCGAAGACGAGGATTTCCGCACCGACTTCGAGGATGTGGTAATCAGAGATTACCTCGACTTCAAGCCGGTTCTGGACCGTTATTACCGGGAGTTGGAGGAAGAAATACTTGGGAATTAACGTCGGCTTGGCCCGGGAGCGGATAGACGTGATCTTCGCCTCGGTCCGGAGGCTACAGAAGCTGGCGGTGCTTCCACTGGATGAATTTGTCGCTGATCCCGATTACTTCGCAATAGCGGCGCATCACCTGCGGCGCGCTCTGGAAGCGCTTTTCGATATAGGCCGTCATATCATCGCCAAGGAAGGCTGGGGACACCCGCAAGATTACCGTTCTATCATAATGCTGCTCGGCCAAAAGAAGGTGATTCCGCTGGAGTTTGCTCGCCAGATTAGTGGTATGGCCGGCTATCGCAACCGGCTGGTTCACGGTTATGCGGAGGTTTCCCCAGAAGAGATGCACGGGTTGCTCCGGCGGCGGCTCGACGACCTTGACGCCTTCTGCCGCCATGTGCTTGGATATCTCAGTGATTTAGGTTTTTGGGATGCCTAAAAGGTGCGCCAGCGCTGCTTGGTACAGGGCCTCGCTGACGTGGTGGCCGGTGTGCGGCACTGCGGCAAACCTGATGCTGCACGGCAGGCCTGTATCCGGCGAAACCGGTTCAAGGCGCGGGTATATCTGGTGTCTCCTTGCAGTGCGGTTAAGTCATAGCTCCCGTATCTTTCCGGGAAATAGTGCGTATCTGTATCATTCTTTCCCACCAGCACAAGCAGCTCGCACTCGAGAAACTCCCCCATATCAACCACCGCACCCATCAAAAGCGGTCTCCAAGCTGCGTCGATCCCCTTTCATCTTTCGCGGGAGGCTGCCGCATGAATCGCGGTGCCGTTAATGACCGCCGCAGGGTGCTCGGAGATGAGTAGCCGTCCCTTGCGGTGTTCGGTGCCGTCGAGCAGCCTGCGGATGTTGCTGCGGTGCTTGTAAATTGCGACGGCTGCGGCAAAGGCCGCAAAAAAAGTGCAGCTCCAAGGATAGCCGAAAACCGCAATGAGCACCGGTAGGCCGGCCGCAGCAATGAATGATAGAGGCCGGCGAGACGTACCTGTACAGCGCGATAACCGCCGCCCAAACGCCAAGGGTGCACAGCGCGGCTTTCGGGGCGAGCACCAGGAAAACGCCGAGGGCCGTGGCAATCATCTTCCCGCCCCGGAAGCGGAGGAGGCTTTGGAATTGAACCGTCAGGAGGCATTAGCCTGTGCTGGACAAGGGTACAAGGAAGAAAAGATTTCTATATGAAAGCGCAAGCGGTTCCTACAATATCTCCGCCGCCCAAATAGCCGTTGACAAGGGTGCACCCGACCGCCATACTCTCCTTCACGGACTAATCCCTCCTCCTCACGCCACCGCTTTGCTTGACCCATCATACTTCCTGTTTCGCCGGTCTTCACAGACAATCCTCGATACAAGAAAGATTTGGCTAAAATTTGCCCAACGGTGCAGGAGTCTTCCGGAGTAAGCCGAATTAATTCTTAAAGGGACAGTAAGGACGAAAGATTTTTCGCCCGGACAGATTGAGTGTTGCGAGAGGAGCAGAGATTATGGGCGAGTATAAGGTCCTGATCGGCAGCCGCTCCCCCGAGTTGTTCGAGCGCCTTGCCGCGGCCTTTGCGGAAAACCCCCTCTTCGACGTAGGGGTGTATGTCCCCCCTGCAGAGGTGATTGATTACGCCGTACGCTTTCACCCGGACGTCGTGCTCTGGAAGGTCGAAAACGAGGATCCCTTGGGTTTCCTCGCCGAACTTAAGCGGCGCTGCCCCCTTGCCTTGCCGGTGTTCTTGGTGCAGAACCCGCAAAAGCTCGATCTCCGCAGCCTTGTCGATGCCGGGTTACGCGGCTGCCTGCCGCTGCGGCTCCCGCCCCGCCAGTTGGTCCAGGCGGTTGAGCTCATCGTCAAGAGCGGCATACTCTGCCTGCCGCGGCCTGACCCTGAAAAGCCCCATGACCCCGGGGGCGGGAGCGAGCCGGCCCTCCCTTACTCCTTGACCGAACGCGAGATCGAGATCCTTGCCCTCATCCGACAAAAATGCCCCAACCAGGAGATCGGCCGCCGGCTCTTCATGTCCGAGTCCACCGTAAAGACGCACCTGCGGACCATCTTCCGCAAACTCGGGGTGCGCAACCGCACCCAGGCGGTCATCACCGCTATACGGCGAAACCTCTTGCGCGCTGACGATTAGCACCTAAGGTGTCAGGTCTCAACAATTGACAAGCCTGAGCCGCATCACTATCCCCAGGGCGGGTCCGGTCAACGCCTTCACAATGGCGGGGATCGTGAAGGACGCCGGGCTGACGATCGAAGAATTCAAGCGGCTTTTGTGACAGCTCAATCCCACTACTACCGGGTAGAGAAGACCTTCGTCCCGGCATTTGAATAGCAACACGCAAAAGACCGTCAGCGCACCGGATTAGTCCACAAGCCGATTTTTTCGCGCCGCAGAGGATTAAGCCGGATGATATTAGGCTTAATCCTTCTCCCGCTAAGCTTGTCAAACGAACAAATTCTCATGTCCTTTTGTGTCGGCGCGGAGTAAGCCGACAACGTTTGGCTTAAGCCGCGGTTCATCCTTTTTTTTCATCCTTTAGACCTATTGAACTTGGCGATAACCTGTTGTATATTAAACCTAAACATCTTTGCCGGCAAGCAAACTTAGGATAGAATAACCTTTGGCGGCAGACTCTGCCGCGTAAGCGCAAACCGCAAGGCGAAACGCGAACGGACAAAAGGAAAAGCGGGGAAAGCCGGATGCAGGAGGAGAAGCGGCCCGAGCCCGGATACTGGTGGCGGCGAGTCAAAGGAAGAAGGAAGCCGGCCGAGTGGCAGCCGGTGCCCGGTTACGAGGCGCGGCGTTTCAAGGCGGCAGCGCGCATCGCCGGGGCGGTGGCCGGCCTGCCCTGGTGGGCGAAGGCTCTGCCGGTAGCCGTGGCGGCGGCCCTCGTCGCGACGCTCTGTGCCGGCAAAGTCGCGGGGAACCAGCCGATTCACGGAGGCTTCAGCGACACGGAGAGGGCGAGCGTCACCTTTTCTGCCGCGACCTGGTGCTCGGGCGGCGGGCACGGGTGCGCCGGTGCGGTCTACGGTGCGGTCTACGAGGATCCCGCCGTCGGCGGTGAGGTTTACGGCGGAAAATCAGGCGGCGGAAATGAAGGCGCTCAGGAGGACTCCGGGGGCGGCGCCGGGGACGGAAAGAGCGGCCCCGGTCAGGATAGCGGTGATGCCGGCAATCCGCCGGACGGGACAGGTGAAAACGGCAGCGGCGCGAATGAAGGTGAGAGCAGCAATCCGGGGGATGGCTCCGGC
Source organism: Desulfotomaculum sp. (assembly GCA_012961725.1). Lineage (GTDB taxonomy): Bacteria > Bacillota > Desulfotomaculia > Desulfotomaculales > Ammonificaceae > DTYU01. The sequence continues at coordinate 930 of DTYU01000086.1, read as the reverse complement.
GGGAGCGAGACCGGCGAAGGTGATAATGACACCGATAACTCCAGTGAAAACGGCAGCGCCGTAAACGAACGCGGCAATGACACGGACGGCTCGACTGGAAACGATAGCGACGCAAACGGCGCTGAAGAAAGCGAGAACGATTCTGGCGACAACAATAACGAAAATGACAGCGACGCAAACAGCCCCGGTGAAAGTGAGAGTAACACCGGCGATAGTGACAGCGACAGCAACACCGAACCGTGAACCTTGCACGTTGAACGTTGAACCTTGCACGTTGAACGTTGCACGTTGAACGTTGAACCTTGCACGGACCCCGAAGGCCCATACAGTATAAGCTTCCTGGAGGCGGCAGCTTTGGCTGAAGAAAAGGCCCCCAAAAAGAAGGGCAGAAAAACGGCGAAGAAGATGCTTGACTGGTTCGTCAACGTGATTGTCGCGCTGGCGGTGCTCTTAGTCGCCTGGATCTTCCTCATGCCGCGCTTCGGCTACAACATGCACCCGGTGCTTTCGGGCAGCATGGAGCCGGCGCTCGGCGTCGGCGGCCTGGTGGTCACGCAACTCATCAAGGTGGACGAGGTGAAGAAGGGAGACGTCATCTCGTACAAGATCGACGCGCAGCGGATCACCCACCGGGTGATCGAGGCAAGCAAAGCGGACGGAAAGGTGCAGTTCCAGACCAAGGGAGACGCCAACGAGGAGGCGGACCCCTACGCGGTGATCCCAAAAGGGGAAAAGGTGCCGAAGGTGGTGCTCTACATCCCCTACTTCGGCTTCTTGGGCGCCTTCCTGAAGCAGAAGACGAACTTCTTCCTGCTGATCGGGATACCGACGGCGCTTCTGCTGGGGCTTTACCTGCGGGACATCTGGCGGGAGGTGCGCAAAGCGCGCAAGCGGCCCGCACCAGACTGGAAATCACGCATCTAAAGGGGG
>DTYU01000085.1 GCA_012961725.1 Desulfotomaculum sp. | reverse complement strand
TCCGGATTCCGGCCAGGTATAAACCTGATATCCCTTATGTCGCTGGCTATCGCCTGCGGTATGGTGGTGGATAACGGCATTGTGGTGCTGGAGAATATCACCCGCCATGTAGAGCGCGGCGGCCGGCCGAAAACCAGCGCGGTCTTTGGCGCAAGCGAAATGGGCATGGCCGTTACGGCTTCCACCATGACCATAGTGGTGGTTTTTGTGCCGCTGATGTTCATAGGCGGAATTGCCGGCGCATTCTTTAAGGAGCTGGCCTTTGTCATTGTAGTAACCCTGCTGGCCTCCCTGTTTACTTCCCTCTCCATGACGCCCATGTTGTCCTCCAGGTGGCTGGGAACTGCATCCAAAGAGCCGGCAGAAAAGAAGAATTTCTGGACTGAACTTTACAAGCGCACAGAGAAACATCTGGTGTTCCTTGAAGACGCTTACGGCCGTATGCTTGCCTGGGCCCTGTCCCATAAAAAGACCGTGATCCTTCTGGCCGTTTTGATTTTTGCCAGCAGCCTTTCCCTGGTTCCCTTTACGGGCACCAGTTTTGTGCCGGAGGTAGATACCGGGGATGTGAGCATTTCCTTTCGTTTGCCGGAAGGAACGAGGGTCGAAGAGACCACCAGGGTTGTTGAAAAAATGATGCAGACCGTCGATAAAGTGGTAAGACCGGAGGAACTCAAGCACGCTTATGCTTTTAACGGGCAGAGCGAAGAGGGATTTGGCGTGGCCATGGGCATGGACGAAGGACCCAACGTAGGAGAGATCGGCTTTAAGCTGGTGGACAGAGATAAAAGGGAACGCAGCGCCAAGGAGATCGCCGGCAAACTGAGAGAACATTTGGAGCAAATACCCGGCATAACCAAGATGAAGGTTACGGCCACAAGCCCAATTTCCTCACTCATGCTGGGCGCCGGAAAACCCATTGTCCTTGAAGTGGCGGGCCCTGACTTAAAAACCAACAAGGAGCTTCCCCCAGTCAAGCAGCTTCCAGCGGCACCTCAGTCCGCGACTGCGGTGAGGTTGTTTCTTGGATCAATCTCTGGTATGATAATGTTGGCCATCAGGGAGACTCTTAGTACCTAAGAGGTTTGAGGGAGGCAAGAGACATGTTTCAAACCGCTGAAAGGCTGGCCTTAGCAGGCATCGGTGCGCTGGCGGTGATTGCAGAAAGGGCCGACCACATGATCCGCGAGCTTGCGGGGAAAGGAGAAACGAAGCAAGAAGAAGCCCGCCGTCTCTTCCAACGGTTGGCTGCTAAGGGAGAGAAGAAAAGGGCTGAGCTTTTGCGCTGCTTGTGCGGCAAAGTCGGCCTGAAAGAGGCGCTGTCGCTTGCCGGCCGGGAGGAACTCGAGGAGCTGAAGGAGCGGCTGGCGCGTCTCGAGGAACAGCTCTCCCAAAAGTAAGGCGGCTTTTTCCCTTGGCTCATGCCCGCACCGGAAGAAGGCCTGACAGAAGGTGATCTTCCCCGCGGAAATGCACCGGTGCGCGGAGCCGGGGTGATTTTTTTCTTTCCAGACATATCCCGCCATCCCCATACCCGGAACCTCTGCCCGGTTATCCTTTGCCGGCACCGCACTCCAAATCCCCTTGCCGCCGTGATAGAATAAGCGGGGAAGATTTGTCGTCCCCGGAGAGAAGGGTTCCATGCAGTTCCATCTGCGCAAGCGCTACAAACACTTTGCCCGTTACCGGGAAATAGCGAACGTGCTGGTAAGGCACGGCTTCGGCTATCTTACCCACCAGTTGGGGCTCGGCGAGTTCTTGGATCTCCCGCGCCGCCTGAGAGCCAGACCGGAGGTTGAAAAGCGCGCCAAAGAGGAGCCTTCGCCCGCGGCGCGGCTCCGCCTCGTGCTCGAAGAGTTGGGAGCCACTTTTATCAAGTTAGGACAGATACTCTCTACCCGCGGCGACCTCCTACCGCCCGAGTACATCGCGGAACTCGAAAAGCTCCAGGACCAGGTACCTCCCTTTTCCTTTGCAGCCGTCCGAGAAATCCTCCGCACGGAACTGGGCCTTCCCCACGAAGAGATCTTCGTCACCTTCGAGGCCACTCCCCTTGCTGCTGCCTCGATCGCCCAGGTCCACCGGGCCACTCTACGCGACGGCACCCCGGTCGTCGTGAAGGTCCAGCGGCCGGGGATAGAAGAGGTGCTCACCACGGATATAGAAATCCTCCACGATGTAGCAAGGTTCTTAGACCGGCGCGGGCCGTGGCGTGAGCTTTACTCCTTGGAGGAAATGGTGGCCGAGTTCGAAAGAATCCTCAGGGAAGAGGTGGATTTCACCGTAGAGGGGCGCCACGCGGAAACCTTCCGCCGCCACTTCAGCGGTGATGACACCGTCTACTTCCCGGCCGTGTACTGGGACTGGACCACCCGGAAGGTGCTGGTAATGGAAGATGTGGCAGGAATCAAGTTGACGAACCTCGAGGAACTGTCCCGCCAAGGAGTGGAGATGCAACTGCTGGCCCGGCGCTTGGCCGATGCCCTCCTAAAACAGATATTCTTAGACGGTTTTTTCCACGGGGATCCCCATCCGGGCAATTTGGCTGCCCTGCCCGGGAACCGGGTGCTCTTTATGGACTTCGGGATCGTAGGGGTAATCGACGAGGAACTGCGGGAGAAAATCGGCAGCCTGATTTTGGGGCTCGTCCAGCGGAGTACTCCCCGGGTGGTCCGTGCCGTAGAGAGCTTAGGAGCAGTCCCGCCGCACGTAGACCGGCGCGCGCTGCGCTGGGATATCGAGCGTCTCCGGGAGAAGTATTATGAAATCCCGCTAAGCAAGATCAGTCTTGCGGAGTCAATGCGAGACATACTTGCCGTAGCCTTCAAGCACCGCATCAGGGTGCTTACTGAGGTCACCCTGCTGATCAAATCCTTAGTCACCGTCGAAGGGGTGATCGCCCGGCTCGACCCGGAACTCAGCATCGTAGAACTCGCCCGCCCCCTGGCCAAAAGTCTGGCGGCCCGCCGCTTACGGCCGCCAGTGATCAAGAGGATGCTCCTCGAACACCTCGAAGACTACTACCGTCTCCTGACCCTTCTGCCTGACCGGCTCGAGCGGATTTTGGACTTGGCCGCCGCCGGCGAACTGAAAGTAAAAGCGGTAAACCCGGAGACGGACCGGATAATGCGCCGCCTCAACACCATGGTCAACCGCCTGGTGCTTGGCCTGCTGCTCGCTTCCTTGATTGTCGGCTCCGCTTTCCTCTTGGGACCAGAGTACCATTCCCTTTGGGGACTGCCGCTGGCAAAAGCCGGTTTCGTTGCAGGTATCGTGCTGGGGGCGGCCCTGGTCTTCTCCGTCCTCCGACGGTCTTAGGGAGCCCACGGCGTACAAGCCGAAAATGGAACCGGCGCACCTTTATCTAGGCGACTACTTCATCCCTTTGAGTTCCGCGCGGCCCTGTTGAATTTCCCGGGTGATCTTCTCTAAGCGGCCCTCAAGCTTGGCAAGAAGATCGTCGGCATATTCCCGGGCACCGAGCTTGATTTCCCGCGCCACCTGTTCCGCCTTCCCGAGGATCGACTCGGCCATCTCCTTCGCCTGGCGCACAACCTCGCTTTCCTCTGCTTTTTTTTGTGCCTCCTGCTTGGCCTGCTCCAAGATTCGTTCAGCCTCTTTATGGGCCTCTTCCATAACCTTTTCCCGTTCCTGCACCACCCACTTCGCCTTCCGGACATCGTCCGGCAAAATGGTACGGATGCGGTCCATGATGTCTAAGATCCTTTCCTCGTCAACTAATACCTTCCGGGTGAGCGGGACCCGCCCGCTCGTTTCGATCAGTTCCTCAAGCTCATTGATAACCGTCAGCAGCTCCACTTTACCCCTCCCTCGCTCAAAATTTAGGGACACAATACTAAATTTTTATGACAAAATTACGGGGACACCATACTAAATTATCGACTCCCGCCATCCTTCCGCTCAGAGAACTTACCCCTCAGCTTTGCTTCTACAAGAGGTGGAACCATATCCCTAAGGCACCCGCCGTAATACGCCACCTCTTTAACCACACTGGAGCTTACAAAGGCATACTGCGGCTCGGTCATCAAAAAGAGCGTTTCAATCTCCGGCGCCAATTTCTTGTTTGTCAGCGCCATGACGAACTCGTGCTCGAAATCCGAGACAACCCTCAGCCCTCGAACAATAGCACAGGCCCCAACCCGCCTTGCATATTCAACTGTCAACCCGCCGTATGAATCGATCCTGACCCTGCCTAAATCCGCAAGCAAATCCCGGAGCATCTCGAGCCGCTCCGTAATCCGAAAAAGAGGTTTCTTTCTTGGGTTCTCGCTGACCGCTACCACGAGCAAGTCAAAAAGCTGGTGAGCCCGCAGGATGATGTCAAGGTGGCCGTTGGTAACGGGGTCGAAGCTGCCCGGATAGATGGCAATCTTCAAACTTTTTCCTCCTCAGGCCCATAAAAGGAAAGAACGGTGTCCCCGTAGCGCTCGCGCCGGGTCAGCACTAAACCCTCTACCGCTTCGGGCAACTCGTCCCGCCAATCACTTTCGCAGACCGCCAGACCTCCGGGCGCAAGCAGACCTCTGCTGGCGATGAGCCGCAGCGCTTTGGTCTCGTAGCCCTTTTTGTACGGCGGGTCGATGTAGATCACGTCGAAGCACTCTCCCCTCCGCCCAAGTAAGTTAAGTGCCGTCAGCGCGTCTCCACGGAAAACGGATGATTTTTGACTCAGACCTGTACGTCTGAGGTTTTCCCGAATCAGGTTAACGGCACGGGGACTGCGCTCTACAAAAACAACCCGCGCCGCGCCTCTGCTCAAAGCCTCAATTCCAATGCCCCCCGTCCCGGCAAAAAGATCAAGAAACCGGGAGCCCGCGATCTTGACTGCCAATATATTGAAAAGGGCCTCTTTTACCCGGTCGGCAGTCGGGCGGATGCTCTTTCCCGGCGGCGTACGAAGCCGGCGCCGTTTTGCCGATCCTGCAATGACCCGCATCATTTCAGCCTTCGTTACAGGTATTTAGTGGCAATAATGGGCTTGCCGACATCAAATATTAAATTTTAGATTATTATAGCACAGTCAAACGCAAATCACAGTGATTTTTAGCATAACAACTTTCCCACAGGGAAAAGATAAAATTCAGTATACCGGGAGGTTTAAAAAGTGTTGGACCTGGCGGTTGAAGCGCACGAATTGGCAAGGGCTAAAACGGGTACGGAAATTCCGGGAGTCATCGTCCAAAGAGAAAACTTTCCCTACGCCACCGTAACCACGGTCCGGGTTGAAACCAAAGAGGCCGAAAGGATCATGCAGAAGCCGAGGGGGACCTACATCACAATCGACGCGCCACCGCTGCGCGATAACAACCGCAAGACACACCAGCAGATCGTTGAACTTTTAGGCCAAAAACTAAAAACCCTTCTACAAAACTTAAATCTACCGGAAGACGCGAGCGTGCTGATCGTAGGCCTCGGCAACTGGCACGCGACACCCGATGCCTTGGGTCCCCGGACAATCGATTACAGCCTCGTGACGAGACACCTTCACCGCTACGCCCCACAGGAGCTTCGCGGGGGGCTGCGGGAGGTAAGCGCCTTCGCCCCTGGGGTACTCGGCATCACCGGCATTGA
>DTYU01000084.1 GCA_012961725.1 Desulfotomaculum sp. | reverse complement strand
GGAGGACCCGGAGAGGCCGGTGTATAACGCCTTCTGCTTCGGGCGGAGGAGCGTGGCTGTGGCGTGGAGCCTGGTCTGCCTACTTGCTCCTGATGAGCTTGCGGGGATCTTCGCCCACGAAGTCGGCCACGCGGTGACAGGCGGCACCGACAAGGTGAGGGCGCTCCTGGGCGCCTCCGCCGGGCTGAGCTTTTTCCACGCCTTCTTCAGGGGCATGGCGCGCTGGGGCTGGATAGTGTTCCTGTCAGGCGGTCTCATCGTCCTCATCTGGATACCGGTATACGTGATATGTATAGCTGCGTACCTGGCGCTTGTGCCGGTTTACTGGCTCGCGCTGGCCGGTGTGCGGGTGGTGGTGCGCCGTGGCGAGCTTGAGGCTGATGAGTACGCGGTCCGCGCGGGGCTGGGCTGTGAGCTTGCCCGCGCCCTACGGCGTCTCCCCGGACAGCGTGCGCCGCTTTTACTCGACTTCTGGTCAACGCACCCTCCGCTTGAGAAGCGGCTCCGGCGGCTGGAGGCCGGTTTTCCGAAGGTGGTTGCATGAAGCGGCTCGAGGAAGACAAGGCCCGCGGATGATGTGGAGGAGCCCGCGGAGAGGATAAGCCCAGCGGCTTCGGGCGCACCCGGGCGCTGTCAGCCGTCCCATCCGACGGGGCGTACGAGGTGTTTACCGGGGCATGCGGCTCGAAGCCGCAAGGGCTGCTGGTTTCGAACACGTGCCGGTGCTGGTGCACTTTGGCTGCACCGAGGAGGAGATGGCGAGGCTCTTGGACGTGGACAACGAGAACGACGAGTACCACAGGCCGGTTCCGGTGGTGGACGTGTGGGCAGAGTACGCCAGGCTGTATGAGAAAGAAGGCTGGGCACAGGAGAAAATTGCGCAGGTGAAAGGGCTGAAGAGCCATGTTATGGTCAGCTACCGATTGAAACTTTACCGGTTGCCTGGTCAGGTCAAAGACTTTGTAACTCAAGGTTTGCTTTCGGAGACGCACTTGCGCAAAATTGTAGATTTGTTACTTGAGTTACACTTCGCCCCTTGGTTCACTTCCGAACAGGCGATGCTGGAACTCGCCGAAAAGACCGTGAAAGACATCAAGAAAAACCGCCAGAAGTCTGTGTGCGCGCTGGAAGCCGACGTGGCGTCGTGGAAGGAGTGGATGGCGCCTGCCCGCGAGTTGCATTACGGTGCCCGCAAATCCAGCCAAGCCGAAAGGAATTTAGCACGAATCGAGGAGTTCGTGGGTACGTCCCAGTGCTGGCTTGTGATGTCGGCGCAGCCCGTGAAGGTCAAGAACCAGTTGCGAAAGAACGGGCAACCATTCCGGAGAACGATATTTGGATTGCGGCCGTTGCACGACGACGCGATCTTGTTCTTGTCAGCCGCGACCATCGGTGCGGGTGTCTGTTTCATCATAATTCTTAATCGCTGCGTGCTCAACCCTCAATAATCTCGCCGGTTTCCAAGTCGTACCATCCCAACCGGCTCTCTCCTGGTACCGGAACCAGGTTCTCAACGGGTATCGTTGTCCTCACAGTGGGGTCGGAATCGTGAGCGTGGCGGCCACGGTAACGCAAACCACCGTCACGAGGGCTGTAAAAAACTCCATCAACACAAAACTCTGCATTACCGCTGAACTGGTCCAAGCCTACACTTCCCGGAAGAATGATCCGGATCCGTTGGCCCGGGCCGAGGTCTGAGGTAGGAGCCGCTTCAACAACTGCTAACTCCGGCACCTCCGCATATGTTTCTTGGGTTGCTTGCGCTATAGTTTGCAGTGCTTTAACCGTCTCTTCAGTCAAATCAGCAAATAAGGTATCCACTCTCGCCAGTTCTGCCGCTTTAGTGAACACTTTCCCTGATACACCAGGTTCAAGCAACCTTCCGGATAAGTGTAAACTTCCGTATGTCTGATCATACAACGCTATGAACCGGGTGCCCTCTTCCAACGGTCCGCGGGTTATTCTCAATTTGCCGGCTGCCCAGTTGATGTCCTGGCGTTCGAATGGAATTTCCATCAGGAAGCATTCATAAGTTAACTGCGCTACTTCTTCCACGTTAACCCCGGGAAGTGCCAGAGCCGGATGAATTATGATAACGCCTGTGGTGAAATAATTCCGGCTAAAGAAATCCTGTAAAGCTCTTATCCCGGTATTGGGACTTAAAGGATAGCGTTCTGTTATTTCCGTAGAGCCCCGCCGCTCTTTAAAACCGCAAACGGTTTCCTTAATCTGCAAGTTTGCTTCAATAAGAAACAACTCGCCAAATCGACCCGCCCGGTGAACGTTGCCGGGAGACAGGTTCGGGAAAACCATAGATGGTTTGACTAACGGCCGAGTTGTATAGTAACGTTCGCGGCGCACCCGCACCACTTTCGCACGGGGGAGTACCTGATAAACACGATGCGGGATCGTGGTGTAGTAATACACGGCCCCCGGATAAGCCTCCCTCATCACTTGGCCGTAAGAAAGGGAACCTAAGCGCTCCCGGTGAGGCCCTTGGTGGAATTCGACAGTAAATTGACTTTCTACGTCGCGCAAGGGATAAACATGATGGGGTGTGTCACCCGCCTCCATTTTCATACTCTGGAGATCTGCCGGAACTTCACCAGCACGCTCATCTTTGCATAAGGTCACAAAGCCAGGCGGCCAGTTTACTTCCGTAGTAAAGGAGTCCTCCGCATCTTTGCCAGCCCGAACGCAAGCTTGGTCGTGTTCTCCCCCGATTCGGGCCAGACACATCGCGTGAATGTACTGCACGCGCGGGTTCTCCAGGTAAAGAGCCCCCTCTGCCAAAGGACGGTTAAGAATTTCCGCAGGCTCTCTGAATACAGCCTCGCTGTACAGGTCCCCATTGTGAAGTATGACAACAATACCAGGGCGTTGCCGGCCTATCCGGCCGATCCGCTGCAGGAGGCTTGTATTCGATCGCGGCACGCCAACCAATATGCCGACATCAAGATGCGGGATATCGATTCCCAACTCCAAAGCGCTGGTACTTACAACGCCCCGCAGTCCCCCACTCGTTAACCGGTCTTGGATTATTGCCCTATCTTCTTCTTCGAAACCGGCTCTGTACGGAAGGACGTCGAGTTTCTTCAAGTGATCCGTTTCAGAACCAAAGTCTTCTGTTGTCTCCTCTTGGTCGGTACCTCGCTTGAGGATCGTGGCCACCAGTTCAGTTTGCTTTCTGCTGTCTACAAAGGCGATAAATCGAAAGGCGGTCTTACGCGCTAACTCTTGTAAAAGCTTGGAAACCGAGGTCAAAAGATCCTTTGTTGTTTCGGGGCGAACCATAAATATTTCCAATTCATGTTGCCCCGAGGTGTCAAAGGACTCGTCTATTAGACTGAAATCCCTCCCGAATAGAGCCTGGAAATGCTCCAGAGGTTCCTTGATAGTAGCCGAAGCTACGATATAGGACGCACGGCCGCCTGCTATAGCCATTGTGTGTTCCAACCGGCGGAATAGAAAAGCGGCGTTTGAACCAAACACGCCGCTGTAGACGTGCACTTCATCCACGATAATAAGCCGGAGCCGACGAATAAAGTTGTAAACCACACTATCCCCAATATTAGGCAGGAGCCAGGCATGAAGAATATCTGGGGTGGCCACTATGACGGCAGCTTTCCTCAGAAGGGTGGCGCGTTGACTGACAGGAACATCTCCATCAAGACGCGCGATACCATCAGGCGGTAAACCGGCAGCACTAAACGCCGCTGTCCAGCGCTGTTCCTGTTCCCGAGCCAATGCCTTAAGCGGATAAATAGCCAAGACCCGCATCCCAGGATCCCGGGAGATGGACTCAATGGCTGCAGCGTAAAAGATGACACTTTTACCTGAAGCCGTGCCGGTAGTAATACCTACATCCGAGCCGTCCCGAAAACGATGGAGAGCTTCTATTTGGTGCCGAAAGAGTCCATCGGGAAATTGAGCGGAAACAAATCTTCGACAAAAATCAGAAAGCGGAAGTTCGCTAACTGGAAACAAAGATCGTGAACGAGCAGCCCGGTTAATAGTACGCACCAACTCCCATCCACGCTCATGAAAGAAGTTAAGGAGAAGGTCCCGGCCCATAGCACCACCCTCGTCTGTCAGTTCTGGATTGTTTCGGCAAACTCCGCCAGTTTTCCTGCTGATATCCACCACTTTCTGTTGGTTTGATGGAAATAGGTGGAGAACAAAACACATCTATTCTACTTGTCTGAACCGTGTCCACGGTGTTGCGAGAGAGGCTCCTCGCAATGATGGACAATGTCGCCAGTTTCGGGATCAGTGACAGTCTCGCGGTATTTGTCATCCCTCCGGTCGATGAGCCTATCCTTCCGAAGCCAACGTCGGTGTTTGTAAGACCAATCGGCTCCAACCCGCAGCTTGACAAACGGCTTTCCCTTACCGCCCTTTCTCCCTTTGCAGTCGAGTCGGGAATGAGGAGTGATCTCTGCCTGTCCCACCCGAACTTTGTATTGGCGACTCATTGATCCACAGTAGGGGCAGGGCTCCCTACTTTGGGCGGGCAAGTTGGGAAGCTCTTTAAGTTGACCACCACAATGGCCGCAGTAGACCGATATCATTAGCGCAACTCCTTCGGCATAGAGGAGCAGATGAGCACAACGATCTCCCGTAAGTG
>DTYU01000083.1 GCA_012961725.1 Desulfotomaculum sp. | reverse complement strand
GTTTTTCAGACCCAGGCCAGGACTGGCGGTAAAGGACGCAGAATGAGCGGAAAGCCCGGCCAGCACCCTCCGCCGACAGAGGAATCGGCGCCCTTTCAGGGCCTTTACGGGGCTCAACCCGGAGCGAAATTCAGGGTGAACCTGCTGCACAAAACGGTCTCCTTGGGTTTCGAAAGGTTCAGCGCTGAACGGGGAGAATCCACCAAAACCGTGCGGGTCAGGGTGGTCGGCGTTATGGCGGAGACCGGCGGGCAGAATGACCTGAACTTGGTGATCCCCCTGAAAACGGCCAGAGACCTGCATCACTGGCGGGAGGGTGTGACCCGCGCCCAGGCACAGTCGAGAGGGTATGAATCGGCAAAAGTAAAGGTAAAAGGACCGGAGATGGTGGAGGAGGTACAGCAGGAGATCGAGCGGCTGGGTTTTTCCTCCTTTTCTATGAAACAGATGCTACAAGCGGTGGGCACTCTCTCGAAGATAGTCCAGGTGATCTTAGGCGGCATCGGGGGGATCGCCCTTTTGGTGGCCTCCTTCGGCATCATGAATACCATGATCATGTCGATCTATGAGCGCACCAGAGAGATCGGTATCCTCAAGGTCATCGGCTCGTCGGTGGGTGATATCAAGCGCATCTTTCTGTTTGAGGCGGGTGCTATCGGCTTTGCCGGCGGCGTGCTGGGGCTGCTTGTCGGCTGGACGGGCACGCAGTTGATCAATTTTGCGGCCAGTGCTTTCATCGTCAGGGCCGGCGGCAACCCCGTGACCGTGGCGTATGTGCCGCTGTGGTTGGCCCTTTTTGCGGTGGGCTTCACAACGTTGGTTGGCCTGGTCGCCGGGTTGTACCCGGCGGTGAGAGCGGCGAGGCTTGAGCCCCTGACGGCGATCAGGCAGGAGTGAGCTGCTTTGCTAGGTTAGCGCGGCGGGGGGCCGGGGCGCTTCACCACCCGCTCGACGACGCCGATGATCCTGTCTTCCGGCCCGAGGGGTATGTCAGGGTATTCCCGGTCGGGGTTGTTGGCGCGCAGGATATAGCGGCCGTTTTCTTTGAGCAGATGTTTGATGGTCACCTCTTCACCGCCTAAGAGGGCCACCACCGTGTCTCCGTGGCCGGCTGTCCTGCTCTGCTTTACCCACACGATGTCGCCTGGGGCGATCCCGGCACCGACCATGCTGTCGCCGTCGACCGTGAGCGCGTAATCCACCTCTACGTCGTGGGGGATTCCCGTATAGCCGAGCGCTTCCTCTACCGCCAGACGCGGACTTCCCGCCCTGATGCTGCCCACGAGCGGCACGCTTTTAAGGTCATAAAGCGGTACGGCGCGGGGCGGCAGCCGGGAAGGGAGGCCGAGCTTTTTCCTTTGGGCGACCAGGTTTCGCAAGAAGGCGGCCTCCCTGCCGGCCTCAAGAAGGGTCAGCCTGGGTTTCGGGGCTGAGGTCCCTTTTGTCTCTTTGGCCTCCCTGACCGCTTTTCTGTACCGGTCTTCTGCTGCTTCGAGGCGCTTCTCTAACTCCCTCACGGGCGGGACGGCGAGTGCCATAAGCTCGCTCGGATCGACACCAAAGACCTCGGCCAGCACGAAGAGGTCGTCCATGCTGGGCATCCTTTTCGCCTGTTCCCAGGACTGGATTGTGGAGGGCGCTTTGCCGATTTTGGCGGCGAGTTCGCGGTAGGAGATGCCCTGGGCAAGCCGCTTGGCTGCTAAGAACTGTCCTAAGGCCTTACTGCCGGTGTTTCTTCGCTCCAGTGGCAAATCGGCCACCTCCCGAAGTTTTGACGGCCGCTTTTCGCCGCGGAGAACGGGGTTGACATGGTGTTCACCAATGGTGTACAATATCGTTACCTGCTCGGGGCTGCCTAATTGGGCGAACACCTCGGGAAGGCTTCACTAACATGATTATATCCCATTTCACCGGTGGTATAAACTGCTTT
>DTYU01000082.1 GCA_012961725.1 Desulfotomaculum sp. | reverse complement strand
TTGAGCGCGATCTTTTTCGGAACCGGTCTATAAACCGCAGTTTTGCCGCCGTCGTCCTGCAACTTACGGCGTCAGTCATAGGCGCCACGGAGAGGAAACTGACCGAGGAGGACAAGGCGGTGCTTTACGCCTGGCTCAGGGGCGAAGAGGTACCGTTGCGGGACCTCAGGCGTTTCCACGTTTTTACCCGGGTCGACCGTTACAACGCCCGCCTAATGCTCCGGTCGATGGTTGAGTTTGCACGGCTTACCGGCAAAGCCGGACTGCTGTTGGCGGTTGACAAGTTAGAGGTGCTGCTTGCCAAGAAGGAGACCGGCCGCCCGCTCTACAATAAGGCTGCGCGTGACGAGTTTTTCGAAAGCGTCAGGCAGTTGATTGACGGCATAGACACCCTATCGTTCATCATGATTCTGCTCGGCTTCCAGCGCGAACTCCTGGATGACGAGCAGAAGGGAATCCGTTCCTACGAGGCCCTGTGGTTAAGAATCCAACACGAGGTGGCGGGGCAAAGGGCAAATCTGTTCCGGGATTTTTTGGACCTGGACGAGGCGGCTGCGGCGACTTAGGCCGGGGCGAGGCCGAAGCAATTTCAGGGAAAGGCGGTGGAGTGGCGCTTTGCGAGAGTTTGAAGCTGTAAGAATTATCGAGACGTTACGCTCCGGGGTCTCTTCGCGCCGGCTGTCCGCAATCTTCTCTTACGGGCGGGAGGCGCTCTTAGAGGCGGTCCAGCGTGATCTCGATACCGTTGCCGCCGGGAAGGGGACACGTGCGGTTGTCCTGCGGGGAGACTACGGCGAAGGGAAAACCCACTTTCTGAATACGGTCTTTAACTTAGCCCAGAAACTGAACTTTGCCGTCAGTTTTGTGATTCTCAGCAAGGAGACGCCGTTCAACCGCCTGGACAGGGTCTACCCAAAGGTTACGTGTGAAACCTATCTGCCTGGTGAAGTGGAGCCGGGGTTGGAGACGCTTCTACGGGACATTCATCCGGACAGCGCGGTTGCTGAAGAACTCCTGGATTTTGCGCGTACCGGGCTACACCCAAAAATCACCGTTGTCTTAGAGAACTATTTTCAGGCCCCTGAATCCTACCATGTTCACCTGCTCTATCGCGACCTCATGGGCGACTGGCTGCCGCTGCCTCAACTAAAGTCCCTGCACCGCTTCAACTTCGGCAGACCGGTCAAGATCGAAAAGTTTAAGCCGCAGCTCCATGTCTGGGACTATTTCCGCCTGCTGTCGCACCTGATCCGGGCGCGGGGTTTCGCGGGATGGGTCATCCTTTTTGACGAGTTTGAGCTGGTAGGGACGCTCGGCATCGCCGCGCGGAGTGGGGCTTACTGCAACCTGGCTCGGTTTCTTTTCCCGGAGGGGAGCGGCAGCCTTGAGGCCGCCTATGTTATTTTCAGCACCTTCTCCGGTTTCTGGTCGGTCAGGCTCTTGGCCGAGCGCCGTCCTGACACTGCAGAGGTCCCTGCACGGCTGCTTGCAAAGGGCGAACCCCAGAAAGCGGAGCTGGCCAAGCGCGCTTTGAACATCCTGCTGCAGGATACGGTTACCCTCGAGTCGCTGCCGAGCGGCGAGGTCCGGGGGTGTTTGACGGCGATACGCGACCTGCACGCCCGCGCCTACGGATGGGCGCCGGATATCGACTTAGATGAGATCCTGAACGCCACTAAGCATACCCGGTTGCGTACCAAGATACGGTACGCCTTAGAGTACCTGGATCTCAAATACCTGTACCGGGAAGAGCCGGCGGTCAAGACGGGGACCTTAGAGGAGATCTCACTGGATGAGGTGGCGGTTGCGACGGAAAAGGGGAGCGAAAGCGGGCCCGCCTAATCTGTCGGTGGGCATGGGCTTTGCCGGCTGCTCAATAATGGCAACAGGAGATGATTAGATTTGGGGACGTTTGCCACGGCGATAAACTGTACGGACGGGAGGGTGCAGTTGCCGGTAATTGAGTATGTCAGGCAGAAGCACGGCGTGGATTTCGTCGATATGATTACCGAGCCGGGACCGAACAGGATCTTAGCGGAGAATGGAGACCACGCGGTCATTGAGGCGATAAAGAGGCGGGTCAAGATTTCGGTGGAGAAACATAATTCACGGCTGGTTGTAATAGTGGGGCACCACGATTGTGCCGGAAATCCTGTGGAGGAGGAGACCCAGAGGGAGCAGACAAGGGCAGCCGTTAAGTTGGTTGAGTCATGGGGCTTAGGTGCCACGGTGGTAGGCTTGTGGGTGACCGAGCACTGGAAAGTCAGGGATATAGGCTGATTCTTGCGAGGGGTGGAATAGCTTGGATTACCCGATAGCGGAACAACCGCAGCCCAGGAAAAGAAGGCGCCGGCCGATCTGGCTAAGCGTTGTCGCTGCTGTGCTCGTGCTGGCCTTCTGGGGAGGGTTGGTCTATGCCGGCTTCTATTATACCAAGGAGTACATCGACCGCTCCCTCAGGGAGGTTGAGGAGACAAACGCCCTGCAGATCCAGACCCTCGAGAGGCGGCTTGCCGTGATGCACAGCGAGATGGAGGCGATAGAGCAGGCGCTTAAGGAGACGGACAAGACCC
>DTYU01000081.1 GCA_012961725.1 Desulfotomaculum sp. | reverse complement strand
CTTCAACTTCTCAAACCGCAGGCTAATTTCGTCTTTTATCTTCCGTCCAAGGGCAGAGGCGAAATGAGGGTCGGCGTTGAGAAACCGCTCCGCTTCCACGCGCGCAAGCTCCAAAACACCGTGGTCGCGCAAGATATTGGCCACCTTCAGCTCCGGCAGCCCAGACTGGCGCGTACCGAAGAACTCACCCGGTCCCCTTATCTGCAGGTCCTCCTCTGCAAGCGCGAAACCGTCACTCAGGGTGGTCAGGGCTTTTAGACGCGCTGAGGCCTCGGGGGTCGTCCTGCCGGCGACCAGAATGCAGTAAGCGGCGTGCCCGCCCCGGCCTACACGGCCGCGAAGCTGGTGCAACTGCGCCAATCCGAAACGGTCGGCATCATAAACAACCATTACGGTAGCATTTGGCACGTCGACCCCCACCTCAATGACCGTGGTCGAGACTAAAATGTTTATCTTATTTTGCCTGAAAGCGGACATGATCTTTTCTTTTTCCTCGAGCTTCAGACGTCCATGCAGCACAGCAACCGCGAATTCAGGGAAAATCTCCTTGAGTTCCGCCGCAAGATCGACCGCGGCCTGCGCCGAAAGCTGTTCCGACTCCTCGATAAGCGGGCAGACAAAGTAGGCCTGCCGGCCCTTTTCCACTTCCGCCCGTACAAAGCGGTAGACCCTGCCTAACTCCGCCGGCTTAAGCCAGACCGACTTCACTGCCTGACGTCCGGGCGGCAGGCCATCGATCACCGTGAGGTCGAGGTCACCGTATAGGGTCAGGGCCAAAGTCCGGGGTATCGGCGTCGCCGTCATCACTAAAACATCGGGACAGGCGCCTTTTGCCCGCAGGAGCCCCCGCTGCCGTACCCCGAACCGGTGCTGCTCGTCGACCACCGCCAAACCCAGCCGCTCAAACGCAACCCCTTCCTGAATGAGTGCATGGGTGCCGACCACCACCGCCGCCTCCCCGCTCGCGGCGGCTTTGAGCCTCAAGAGACGCTCCTCCTTCTTCAGGCTGCCGGTCAAAAGCGTTACGCTGATCCCGGCGGGTTCAAGCAAAGACCTCAAGGTCAGGTAGTGCTGCTCGGCAAGGATCTCCGTCGGCGCCATCAGCGCTCCCTGGAGCCCGTTCTCCACGGCTTTGGCGAGCGCAAGCGCAGCCACCACCGTCTTCCCCGAACCGACGTCCCCTTGCAACAGCCGGTGCATCGGCTGCGGCTGCTCCATGTCCCGCGATATCTCGCCCCAGGCGCGCTCTTGCGCCGGGGTGAGGGTAAACGGCAGGGAACTCCTTAAGGCCGAGACCTTTGGCCCGTCCGGTGCATAGCGGTGGTGCTTTTCCGCCGAGATAATCTTCTGCCGGCGGCGGAGCAGTGCCACCTGAAGGAGAAAAAGTTCCTCAAAGACCAGGCGGCGCCGGCCTTCTTCGGCCTCATCCATCGATTCGGGGAAATGCGCTGCCGCAAGCGCCTTTCCCCTGCCGTAAAACCCGCGCTCCCGCAGGAGATCCGGGGGCAGAACCTCGGGAAGCGCCTGCGCCTCGTTTTTAAGGGCGGTGAAAACCACGGTGCGCAGTACACGCTGTGAAAGCTTCTCGGTAAGCGGGT
>DTYU01000080.1 GCA_012961725.1 Desulfotomaculum sp. | reverse complement strand
CACAATCGGCCTTGCAGAGATCGGCACGACGGCGAAGGAGGGACTTTTAGCCTAAGCCCAGCGCTCAGCCAATCTCTCCGTCGCTTATTTCTTACTCTATCAGTCCAGCTTGGCGCATGGCAACCTCATCTGACTTGGCAAGAATAATAGTGATTTCGCTACTGTCTGTCCATTGATAGCTCCAGGTTCCGGTGTAGGATGGGTCAACCATCTCCAGGCTGGATACGTGCTTGCCTGTTGCGGTACCTTCGATGCGATAGGCAAAGGCGTCTATGCCTAATGCCTTAATCTGCTTCTCAACTTCCGGGCAACGCTTGATGTTGCTTCCGGTCAGGCGTATGCGCTCACCGCCGCTTCCGCTGAAGGAACAGTCAAAGCTGATCACCTGGCTCTGGCTGTCATCAAGGGTGATCGTGTAGGCAGTAGTGTAGTCAATGCCGTTGATTGAGGCAGAGCCTGAGCCCCTGAAGGTTAGCCCATCAAAACTTCCTTTGGCAAAACAGCTTGGCTCAATCCTGGCCTCAGCTTCTTGCCAGTGTCCGTCTTCGTCTGCTCCCTCGAGCCGGAGCTGTAGTATGACCACGCCATAGTTGAATTCTCTGATTTCCGCTTTCTTAGGAGGTACTACCGTGTAACTGGTGCCGGCGACGGGGCCAAACCCCGGGACTTCAACGCTGACTTTGTGCTCTCCCGCTGCGGCTTCTTCGTCAACGTCGATGGCCAGGGAAAGCATTCCGTTGGCGTCAGTGGAAAACGGCCCTCGGAGGGACCCCCGGTCAAACCTCACCCGGAGCTCCGTCTGCCGCGGCGGCATGACGAATACCTTAAGTTCAGCTCTGCCTCCGGGAGCCACCCCAGACGGCGTGACAGTGGCCTTGAAATCAAGCACGGTGAAGACAGCACTTTGCTCAAGACCGAGCTCTGGAACCTTAACGGTCACGGTATTGACACCAGAAAACCGCGTCAGGTTCTTCGGCGTAATCTCAAGGATTGGGGCGGAAAAGGCGCCGTCCTCGCCGGTGCTTGCTCGGCTGGTGGCGGCGCGCCCCGACAGCGCGTTCTCTGCTGAAGGGTTGCCTCAAGCCTGACCCGGTCACCCGGCCCGGCCGTCTCAGGAGAAATACGGAGGCTGAGCGCGCCGGCCGACGGGGTCGGCGGCAGCCCGGTCTCCGCTCGGGTGTCAACCGCCACAACGGTTTCCTCGCCGGCGGTGATGACCACACCGCCGCTCCGGTCTATATTTCCCTCTTTATCCAGCGCGATTATCCGAAACTCGCCCTCGGGGAGAAGGAAGGGGTCTCTCTTCGGATTGCCGATATACACCGCTAACTGGCTTGCCCTTTCACCTACGGCCAGAGCCACATTGGCCGGCGACTCCGTGTCGGCATCGGCCACCGCCGCCGTCCCCATCCCCAGTGAAGAAAGGTTTTTCTTCGCCTCCTTGAGAGCCGCTTCAGGAATATCCACCATCCTCTGCTGGCCGGTTACCCTTTTGGCGGTAAAGGCAACCACATCGGCCACTCCTTCGCCCAGTTCCTCCTTCAGCAGGTCGCCGACCTTGTCCTCTAAATGATCCTTCACCGTCTTCTTCAGTCCTTCGAGGTCTCCCTTGTAGACATTCTTAACATAATCCGCGTATCTCTTCGCTTCCTTCACTACCTTCTCGCCCTTCTCAAAGCCCTTCTTGAAGTCAGGGGAAGCTTTCCCTACAACCTCTTTTGAAATCTCCACGTATAGCTTGCCTCCGGTTTCTATTCCCTTGGCGCCTTCCTCACAGACAACCGCCATAAATGGATTGTTTCCCTTGTTTATAGCGCGCGCTGCGTCTTCGAATTCAGGCGAGAAGTCATTTAGGTGTTTGTAAATTCGGTGTGCCTTTTTGTCAAGTTCACCCTTCTCCAGCTTCTGCCTGAGCTCATCCCAGTTCCGGGCGCCGCCCCGGTGTGCTTCAGGCACCGCTTCGAACATCTCTTGCTTGACGATTTCTACTGTTTGCTTATCAGCCTGCTTGAGGGCGAGGTCGGCCGCTTTCAGAGTCCTCTCCCGGGTTCTCTTTCCGCTGTCACCGGCCCAGCCGACAAAAAAGTCGAGCAGGGCGCCCACCAGACCGGGGGAAGCGTAGGCACGCTGGGGGACAAAGAGCGACGACGCCGGTGTCCCTGCCGTCAAGGTGTCCCAGGCTCTGGTCAGCTCTGCCTCATCCACCGCCAGGCTTTCCATAAGTTCAAACAGGGAATCATAGTCGTCGGCAGTAATTTCCACATTTTCGCCGAAAAGGGGTTCGGTATAGCCTTCAGAGAACATCTCCAGCAGCCGGTAAGTAGCAAAGCTCAGCAGTGGCACATGAATCAGCAATCAGTGTTACGGCTGCAAGCCTGGCTTGTCCTGCTTCATCATCCCCGCCGCCACCATATCGATAGAGGAGCGCGCTCAGGAGGACCGCCGCCAGCAGCAAAGAAAGCACCTTAAGCCATCTGCTTTTCATATCGTTACCCCCCTGAATTTATGGAGCTTGCCCGTCAGAATCCCTCTTCGGCCGGCGCCGTCATATCCGGAAGAACCTGGAGGGCCGCCAGTTGTCTGTCAAGCTTACTCAGGTACGTCCGCATCTCGTTCTGAGAGTTGTTTAGCATCGCGAGGGCTTTGGAGAACCGAGTGTCCAGCTCATTCTGCAAAGCACTGATGCCTTCGCGGAAAGTTTCAAGCGATGTCCTCAGCCTCTCCAGGTCAATGTCCTGTGCGCTTTTGAGTATCGTCTGGAAAACGAGAAGGAGATAGGGCAAGAACATGCTATGGCCCACTATCACGACATTCTCCCGGAACGCCGCAGCCTGGATCCCGGCGCATAGGCCGTAGACCGCATCCGGGACGGCCAACACAGCAAAGTCCGCCGTCAGGCTCGGATCAAGGTACTTCTTGACCTCCCGCGCCTTATTCAACACGATATCCTCGATCTGTTTCTTGAGTTTCTGCTGCTCGCTGGGGTCCGCCGACGCGGCAAACTGCTCCAACAAGCCGGTCGCAGGCCACTTGCTGTCAATTGGCAGAACAAGCCCGTTGGGCAACCGCAGCCCGAACTCAACGACCTTGTTGCCCACCCGGAAATCGCGCAACTGCCACTCAGGCGGCAGCTGAGCGAAGACGGCCTCCAGGATATTCTCTCCCGCAGCACCCTTCGTCTGCGTGCCTGCAATGATTGTTTCCAGCCGGCGGATCGATTCCGCAGTCCGCTGTTCCATCTCTTGCCGGGCGTTTATCTGAGCCTGCAGAGCAGTTAGCCTTTCTTTCGCCCCGGAAAGCTCGGACTGAATAGCCGCTGCCGTCTCTACCAGGTTGCTGGTACTGGTGCCGGTTTGCGCTAAGGACGTTGTGACGGTCTGCAGGCCGCTGTCCAGCGCCTGCTGGCTTTTCTCCACCGCGGAAACTCGTTCCGCCAGGCCTCGCAACTCAAGCTGCACCCCGCCGACCGTTTGCGGCAAATCTCGCAGGTGTGCGAGCCTTTCCGCCAGCACCGCCAGCTCGCTCCCGCTCTCCGGCCGCCGAAACTGCAGGTACAGCACCGCCAGCACCGCACCTAAAAGCAGGACCGCCAGAGCGGCCAGTAGCGTCTCCATTGACCGCCCCCCTCCCTTTGCGAAGATTCGCTAAATCGTCACCTTCTCCCTGCAAAACGCGAAAAAAACAAGGGAGCCTGCCCTGACTCAAGTTTGAAACCCGAAATCACAAACCCCTTGAAAATACTGCGATTCAAGACACGAAGGCATCACGTACCACAACACCCTTGTTCAGGGTTGGCAAAGAACCAGATCTTTTTCATTAACCACCTCAAGAAAGTCTTCTGCATTACGTATCGGTAACACCGGGT
>DTYU01000079.1 GCA_012961725.1 Desulfotomaculum sp. | reverse complement strand
GCAGGAATGCTCTTAAGGCCAAAAAAGCTGAAAAACTGGAGCACCTCCTGGCCCGACGCGAACCCGGCGCCGACAACCGTACCGATGTAGGTTGCCGCAATGGTAAACGAAGAGAGCTTTCGTATACCCATACCTTCACCCATGCCTTAATAATATAATCTCAATAGAAGCGGCCTTCAAGCCTGGAAATAAATTGGCGGATTTATCTGCGTGCTTATGGACTTCGCACATCCCACCTTTGAGAAGTGAGAGGTGAGAATGGTGGAAACAGACGGGGTTCGCGGAAACGGGCCGTCACGGCTTGATCCGGTCTACGGGCTGGCCGGGGTTAATAATTTAGTATTGTGTCCCCGAAAATTCCCCGAAAATTCCGAAAATTTGAACCATTTTCGGAGGGCGGGCTTTTACGTCTTGACGACTGTCTCTGCCGGAATATAATAAATGGAAAGCCGTAAAAGACTGGGCAGAGAGGGGCCAACGACTTGGAGATAAAGTTTGAGTTGGACGAGCGGACCATTTCCCGGGCGATAATCACACGCTATACACAGGATTTGCTTTCCCTGGTCGAGTTCGACGTTGCGGTGGTCGGCGCCGGTCCTTCGGGGCTTTCCGCCGCCTTTCACTTAGCACGGAGCGGGTTGACGACCGCGGTCTTTGAGCGGCGGCTGAGTGTCGGCGGCGGGATGTGGGGCGGCGCGATGATGTTCAACAAGATCGTTTTCCAGGAGCCGGCCTGTCCGGTCTTTAACGATGTCGGTGTGCGCTTTGAGGAGTTTGAGCCCGGTTACTACGTGGCAGACGCGGTGGAAGCGGTGGCGGGATTTGCTTATGCCGCCTGCCGTGCCGGGGCGCGGATAATGAACCTCATTACGGCAGAGGATGTCGTCCTGCGGGAAGACGTGATGGCGGGGCTGGTGCTGAACTGGAGCTCTGTTGAGATGGCGGGTCTGCATATCGATCCGCTTGCGGTCCGGTGCCGGTGCGTAGTGGACGCCACCGGGCACGATGCGCGGGTGGTCCGCATCCTGGCAGAAAAGGACGGTGTGGTGCTCAAGGTCCCGGGCGGCCGGATCCGCGGCGAGAAGTCGATGTGGGCCGAGATCGGCGAGAGACAGATCTTAGAACACACCGGAGAGGTATATCCCGGCCTCTACGTCACGGGTATGGCGGCAAACACGGTGGCGGGCGGGTACCGGATGGGCCCCGTCTTCGGCGGGATGGTGCTTTCCGGAAAGAAAGTCGCGGAACTGATCGTACAAGCGCTTTCCAAATAAAGTTATTGACTTCTGCAGCGATTCATAGTAAAAAGAATTAAAAGCAATGGCTTTGAAGGGGATTAAGGGTGGCTGCACCTCCTTCAGCGAGTCGGGGAAGGTGGAAGCCCGGCGGATGGGCGCTGCCCGTGCCACCCCGGAGCCGGGAGCGGAAAGGCGGATTCGGCCGAGTATGTTTCCCCGGTGCCCGCCGTTACCGGGAAGAGTGGGTGCTGCTCGTGCAGCATCAATTAAGGTGGTACCGCGGGTGAAAGACCTCGTCCTTAAAGAAGGGGCGGGGTTTTAGCTTTTAATACGCCCTGATAAGGAGGCCTGTACTATGGACAAAAACAAAAAGAAAGAGATTCTCGAGCTACTGGAAGCCAATGCG
>DTYU01000078.1 GCA_012961725.1 Desulfotomaculum sp. | reverse complement strand
CGCTGTTCGTCAGGTGATAGGCCGTGACTGAACAGGGTTGTCTAACTATGGCTTCCTCCTGGCGCCGCCGTTCGATCTCTAACAGCGTCTCGATTAACAGTGTCTTGGCAGAAGACTTGGCTTCGGGCATCTTCCTGCTTCCGGCCTCATGCGCAAGGAGCAGCGCCTGACGATTATACTCCAAGAACCGCGCCGCAAATTCACAAGTCAACTCAGGATTGTCAGAATGCACGGCCAAGAGCCTGCCGCCGCACTTGGCGCAGCCGAGGGCAAACGCCTGCAGGCAAAGCGCCGCCTTACCGGACACCGGCAGTCCTGCGTCACCCCAAGGGTGAAAATTGATCACCTCCTCACCGGTAACCAGGGGAATATGTTGCCGGAAGGCCCGTCCGGGCAAAAGCCTGTCCGAAAAAGCAACTGCAGTCGCCGGTTCACCCGTAAAGACGCACCGCTCCCCCGACGACTCCTCACCATAGCTTTGCAGCAGCCTCTTTGCATACTCCTGCCTCTTCTGCGGCTGTTTGGCAAAAGCCGGCTGATTGAACCAGGCGTTGGTCGTAAAGGCGACGCCCAAGAACGACTTCAGCGGCTCCCGCACATATTCCCGTTCAATAAAAGAAGCCACCCGCTCAAGATCGGCTTGAGTAACCAAACCCGGTTCACTCTTGCCGGCAAAAGCCGCAACGGTTGCCGCTCCTACATCGAACAAGGGATGACCGGTATAACGGAGCACCGCATCACCTCACTGAAAAAAAATCCATCAGGCGGTATTATTCGACACCTGGTTGCTTTTTCCTCCTCCTGAGAGGTGCAAAGAAAACCTCATTTTCCAACAGATGGAAATAGCAGGCCCAACCTCCTTTACCTAAGGAAGATCGGCAGGCAGCGCCCCTACTAAATATTTTTATCACAGTAACGGGTACCCGCCGGTTCCCGTTTTGAAGGACGGCCACATTCTTGACCGTTTTTTCCTCTGCACAAGCACACAGAAGTTTCACGAAAGGGAGGTCACGATGGCCCTCCGGCGGGCCTTTGGTAAGACGTGGTGGGGTCTCCGGAATGGTTTTTCACGGACCGGAGCGCCGGTTATTAGGGAGCATGCTTATGGAAAACCCTTATTCTTCGTATTTTACGGCGGTACCGCTCGCGCTCACCATCAGCATGTTTCCGCCGGAACCCGTACTGATCGTCTCGTAGTCGAGGTCGACGCCCAGCACGGCGTTGGCCCCGAGCCTTCTTGCCTGTTCTACCATCTCCTCGATGGCGAGATCCTTGGCCGAGCGCAACTCCTTTTCGTAAGTCGCAGACCTTCCCCCAACAATGTCCCGTATCCCGGCAAAGAAATCTTTGAAGATGTTCGCCCCCATAATCGCTTCGCCGCTGACCAGGCCAAGGTACTTAACGATTTTCTTTCCTTCGATGTTCGGTGTTGTTGAAACCAGCATGTTATTCCTCCTGTTACCACCATTTAATTGCTGCGCCCAAAATCACCAATCCAGTGTATCTTTTCGTAATGCCCTATTTCGTAAACCCACAAGATCGGTGCCAGAAGCGGAAAGTTCAGGGGATCAGTAAGGTACT
>DTYU01000077.1 GCA_012961725.1 Desulfotomaculum sp. | reverse complement strand
GAAACCGCCAACTTCAACTGTCCCGGTCAGGTTGTCCTTGCAGGAGAGACCCCCGCTCTTGAAGCGGCGGTTGCGGCGGCCAAGGAGGCCGGTGCCAAAAAGTGCATAATTTTACCTGTAAGCGGTCCTTTTCACTCGTCCCTGATGCGGCGGGCGAGTGAGCTTTTCGCTATGGAACTGCAGAGCGCTTCCGTCAAAAGGCCGGCGTTTCCGGTTGTGGCCAACGTAACCGGGGAGTACGTAACGACCGCAGCAGAGGTTCGCAGCGCCCTGGTGCGCCAGATTATTAGTCCCGTACTATGGGAGGAGAGCATTCAGCGGCTGGTGAACGACGGGGTCAAGATTTTCATCGAAGTTGGTCCCGGAAAGGTTTTGTCCGGACTTGTTAAACGGACAGCACCACAAGCGACTTGCTGTAATGTGGAGGACCGGGCTTCCCTTGAAGCCGCTCTGGGCGTGTTGCAAAAGGCGGGTGTTGTATGAGTCAAGTGGAGCTTGGAAAGATTGTGAGATGTAAATCGCACCTCCAATTACTCCCTTGCTTTAGGAAGAGGGGTTGGCTAAAATGTATCTGAGTGGCAGGGTGGCGGTGGTTACCGGCGCTTCGCGGGGAATCGGACGGGCGGTGGCATTGGCTTTGGCGCGTGCCGGTGCGGACGTGCTGATTAATTACATTTCGCGTGCGGGGGAGGCGGAAGCGGTCGTAGCGGAGATCGAGTCCCTCGGGCGCCGGACGAAGGCTTTTCAGGCTGATGTTTCCAAGACGAAAGAGGCCTCCGCACTTGTCGATTTTGCTTTATCCCATTTTGGAAAGTTGGATATCTTAGTAAACAATGCCGGGGTTACACGGGACAGCCTGCTGCTCCGGATGAAGGAGGATGACTGGGACACCGTTATCCAGGTGAATCTAAAGGGGGCGTTCAACTGTACTAAGGCGGCTGTCAGAGCCATGACGAAAGCCCGGTGGGGCCGGATCATTAACATCAGTTCGGTCATCGGCCTGACGGGTAACGTGGGTCAGGCCAATTATGCAGCGGCGAAGGCGGGACTGATCGGTTTTACCAAAGCGGCGGCAAAGGAGTTGGGTTCGCGAAATATCACGGTAAATGCGGTGGCGCCCGGTTTTATTCTGACTGAAATGACCGCCGGACTTCCAGATGAGGTGAAAAAACGGCTGCAGGAAAGAATCGCGCTCGGGAGGTTTGGGGAGCCGGAAGAGGTGGCGGACGTGGTGGTTTTCCTTGCCGGCCCGGCAGCGCGTTACGTAACCGGTCAGGTCTTAGGTGTTGATGGCGGGATAGCCATTTAGAACCTGCGGAGGGAGGTGAGGTCAAAGTATGTCGGTACCAGTTTTCGAAAAGGTTAAACAGATTATTATCCAACAACTCGGTGTGGAAGAGGATGAGGTTACCGCAGGCGCCTCCTTTATAGATGACCTCGGCGCGGATTCGCTTGATCTCGTGGAGTTGGTGATGGCGTTTGAGGAGGAGTTCGAAACCGAGATTCCGGACGAAGAGGCAGAGAAGATCCGAACAGTCGGCGATGCCGTGAGCTACATCCAGGAACGGATTTCAGCAGATGTCGGAGAGGCATGACCTGGACCATGGATTCTGACTCTTGACTCCTTAACGTCGAACGTTGGACTTAAAACGGACCCCACCCGGCACTCAGTAGAGTCTTTGAAGTTTGGAAGCTACTATTTCCGTTAAACCAAGAAGGCTTCTCCTTCGAAGCTTAAGAGATGTACTGAGTGCTGGGCTATCAGTAAAAGCTCAAGGGGGTGCATAATTGCCTTCACGCGTTGTGGTAACGGGATTAGGCATCATCTCGCCGATCGGCACCGGAAAGGATGCTTTCTGGGAGGCGCTTCTCCGCGGGGAATCAGGTGTTCGCCGGATAACGCGGTTTGACCCTTCAGAGTTCAGGACGCAGATTGCGGCCGAGGTAATTGATTTCAATCCCGAGACGTATATCGATAAAAAAGAGGCCCGGCGAATGGACCGCTATACCCAGTTTGCGGTCGCGGCAACGGGTTTGGCGCTAAAAGACGCGGAAATCGCCCCCGGTACCGTTGACCCCGACCGGGTGGGGGTGGTTTTAGGCTGCGGCATCGGCGGCATAGAGACCTTTGAAGAGCAGACGCGGGTCTTGGTTACGCGGGGACCAAGCCGGATAAGCCCCTTCTTCGTACCGATGATGATCGCCAATATGGGAGCAGGGTATGTCGCCATTGTAAACGGCTTCTACGGACCGAACAGCACGATAGTCACCGCCTGTGCATCTTCAAACCAGGCGGTTGGCGAGGCCTTCCGGATCATTCAGCGGGGCGAAGCCGATGTGATGGTAACCGGTGGTACCGAGGCGGGCATTACCCCGGTGGGCATTGCGGGTTTTTGCGCGATGAAGGCGATGTCTACCAGGAACGACGAACCGGCGCGCGCAAGCCGGCCTTTCGATGCCGGGCGGGACGGATTTGTGGTCGGCGAAGGAGCGGCGATCCTGATTCTTGAAAACATGGAGCGGGCGGTCGCGCGGGGGGCGCATATCTATGCGGAAATAACCGGTTACGGCCAGAGTTGCGACGCTTACCACATTACCGCACCGGATCCGGAGGGTTCCGGCGCGGCCAAGGCGATGGAGAGGGCGCTCGCGGACGCCGGTTTAACACCGGGAGAGGTGAGTTATATCAATGCGCACGGCACGTCCACACCGTTTAACGACAAGGTTGAGACGTTGGCCATTAAAAAGGTCTTTGGCGAATTCGCTTACCGTGTACCGGTAAGCTCTACCAAGTCGATGACTGGACACCTGTTGGGTGCAGCGGGCGGAATTGAGGCCGCCGCATGCGTTTTGAGCATCGCCCGCGGCGTTATTCCGCCTACGATCAACTACGAGCGGCCGGATCCCGAATGCGACCTTGATTATGTCCCGGGCGAAGCGCGGCAGACAGAGGTGGATGTGGCCATTTCCAACGGTTTCGGCTTCGGGGGACACAACGCCACCCTTGTTTTTAAGCGGTACAGGGAGTAGTAAACAGTCGTCGGAGGTAGAGTTCGCTATAGGTAAAATTCGCGTGAGTTTTCTGACGGCCGGCCTCCGACATCTGAGGTCTGATTTGGCCGGCCGAATTCTTTGAATAATTCTTGCCTCTGACATCTGAAGCAGGTGTATGTTTTGACTGGCGGGTACCAGGCTTTGAAAGAGAAAATTGGCATCAGTTGGCGGGACGAATCACTTTTGCGCCAGGCGCTGACTCACGGCTCGTACGCTTACGAGCATCCCGGGGTTGCAAACAACCAGCGGCTGGAGTTTTTGGGTGATGCCGTGCTCGAGGTGGTGGTAAGCGACTACCTTTACCGGTCCTTTCCCGGCAAGAGTGAAGGGGAGCTGACAAGGCTCCGGGCAGCGATTGTGTGCGAGCCGTCTTTGGCCCGGGTGGCCTCAGGGTTGGGGATGGGCGAAGCCCTGTTTATGGGGCGGGGTGAAATACTGTCGGGGGGACGAGAGCGGTCTTCGATCCTATCGGATGCTTTTGAAGCGGTTTTGGGTGCCGTTTACCTTGATCAGGGGTTGACTGTGGCGGCGGAGTTTGCGCTGTCAAAGCTCAAGGTTGTGATCGATGATATTCTCGAAGGCCGCCAAGAACGGGACTACAAGACCGAGCTGCAGGAGTTGCTGCAGCGCCGCTCGCCGGAAAATGTTTCATACGTGATCCTGAAGGAGGAAGGACCCGACCATGCAAAGTCGTTTACCGCCGGCGTGTTTTACCGGGGAGAATGTCTTGGCAAGGGAGAGGGAAGATCGAAAAAGGAGGCCGAGCAGCGCGCAGCGCGCGAAGCCCTAAAAGCGCTTGTTAAGGGGGATTGACCGTGGGGCTTTTTGGAAAGCTGCGGGACAAGCTGACAAAGGTCCGCGAGGGCTTTGCTGAAAAGATCGAGAGCGTGATTTCCCGGCGGCGCGAGATCAACGAGGAGCTTTACGAGGAGCTTGAGGATGCGCTGATCCAGGCGGATGTAGGAGTGGCTGCGTCGCTGGAGATCGTGGCGCGGGTGAAGTCCCGGGCGAAAGAGCTGCGGGTCGGTGATCCGTCGGGGCTGAAACCGCTTTTTAAGGAGGAGGTTCTGCGCATCTTAGGGACTGAAACCGCCCCGCTTCTTTTGCCCCCTGGGCCGCCGGCGGTGATCCTGATGGTGGGGGTAAACGGTACCGGCAAGACGACGACCATCGGAAAATTGGCGCACCATTTTCGGGAACAGGGGAAGAGCGTACTCGTGGCGGCTGCGGACACCTTCCGTGCTGCTGCCATCGACCAGTTGGAGGTATGGGCCAGGCGGGCCGGGGTGGATATCATAAAGCAGCGGGAGGGTTCCGACCCGGCGGCGGTGGTATATGACACGCTGCAGGCGGCGAAGGCACGCAGGGCGGACCTGGTTTTGGTGGATACCGCCGGCAGGCTGCAAACGAAAACCAACCTGATGGAGGAGCTGAAGAAGCTGAGAAGGGTCTCCGGGCGGGAGGTGCCCGGCGCGCCGCACGAGGTTCTCTTAGTGGTAGACGCGACAACCGGGCAGAATGCGATCAGCCAGGCAAAGCTTTTCGGTGAAGCCACCGGGGTGACCGGTATCGTGCTGACAAAGCTTGACGGCACGGCCAAGGGCGGGGTGGTGGTGGCGATAAAGAAGGAGCTTGATATTCCGGTGAAGTTTGTGGGTACGGGTGAACGGATTGAGGACATCATGCCGTTCAATCCGGCAGAGTTTGTGGCAGCGATCTTCGATTAAAGGCGCGTCTGGAGGTGTGTTGATGCCGTCGATTGCGGTCATCGGCGGAACCGGTGTTTACGACCCGCGGCTCTTGGAGGATATTGCTTATGAAACGGTAAGTACGGCTTACGGCGATGTTAAAGTAACCCGCGGGGTTTACCGCGGGAAGGAGGTCGTCTTTCTTGCCCGCCACGGGGCAGAGCATTCGGTGCCGCCGCACCTGATAAACTACCGGGCGAATATCATGGCGCTTAAGAAACTGGGCGTGCGCTCGATCTTAGCCACGGCGGCGGTGGGTTCGCTCAACCCGCAGATGAAGCCGGGGGAGTTTGTCTTTGTGGACCAGTTTGTCGACTTTACCAAGGGGCGCACGCAGACCTTTTTTGAAAGCAGGCCCGAAGGGGTAGTGCACATCGATCTGACCGAGCCTTACTGCCCAGAACTCCGGAAGATTCTGGTCCGGGCGGCGCGGTCGCTGAACCTGCCGGCCTGCGACGGGGGCACTTACGTCTGCACCGAAGGGCCGCGTTTCGAGACGCCGGCGGAGATCAAGATGTTCCGGCAGCTTGGCGGTGACCTGGTGGGAATGACCGGCGTGCCTGAGGTGGTGCTTGCCAGGGAGGCGGAAATCTGCTACGCAGCCGTGGCGTCGGTGACCAATTTTGCCGCCGGCATTGCTCCTTACAGGCTGAGCCACCAGGAGGTTGTAGAGATGATGCAGGGCCAGGGAGAAAACATCCGGCGGCTGTTGATGCAGGCGGTATCCTGGATAGACGAGGACAGGGAGTGCGCCTGCCAGGCTGCGGTCTCAGGGCCGGTTCAGACGTGATATGGAAACTTTACGCTGGAAAAACGGGGCGCTCGAGCTCCTCGACCAGACACTCCTCCCGCATAAGATAAACTATCTTACTCTGACGGACTACCGGGAGGTTATCCGCGCGATCCGCCGGTTAGCGGTACGGGGTGCGCCGGCGATCGGGGCGGCTGCAGCATATGCGGTGGTGCTTGCAGCGATCGAAGCCGCGCGTGCAGGGGAAGAGGGTTTTCAGGGGCGGTTAGCTGCTGCCGCAGCCGAGATCGCTCAGGCCCGGCCGACGGCTGTCAACCTCCGTTGGGCGGTGGCGCGCCAGTTGAAGGCTGCGGAAAGGATGGACGGGGAACGGCCGGAGAGGGTGATCGAGGGACTGGTTCAGGAAGCGGCGGCGCTTTCTGCCGCGGACGCGGCCGCCAACCGGGCAATCGGCGCACATGGCGCCGCGCTTCTTCGTCGCGGTGTGCGGGTGCTGACCCACTGCAACGCCGGGGCTCTGGCCACCTGCGGCTATGGAACCGCGCTCGGCGTAATCAGGGCGGCGCATGCGGCGGGAAAGATTGAGATGGTTTACGCCGGCGAGACGCGGCCGCTTCTCCAGGGTGCGCGGCTCACGGTTTTTGAACTCCGGCAGGAAGGTGTTCCGGTAACGCTGATCACCGATTCGATGGCCGGATATCTTATGGCTGGTAAAGGTATAGATGCAGTGATCGTTGGCGCGGACAGGATCGCCGCAAACGGTGACGTGGCAAACAAGATCGGCACATATTCCTTAGCGGTGCTGGCGAAACATCACGGAGTGCCCTTCTACGTAGCGGCTCCTTTTTCCACGGTTGATCCGGGGACGCCGGGTGGGGCGGATATACCCATCGAGGAGCGGGATGCGGCAGAGGTGACCTCGTTTGCCGGGGTTGCAGTGGCCCCGGCGGGGACGGCCGCCTGGAATCCCGCATTTGACGTGACGCCGCATGGTCTGATAACGGCGATAGTCACCGAGAGGGGGGTCTTTTATCCGCCGTATGGCTTTCAGAAGCAGGAGGCAGGAGGTTCGGAGTTCGAGGTTCAAGGTTCGAGGTTCGAGGTTAAGGAGACAGGAGATAGGAGATAAGAGATGGAATGTAGGATGCGGCAATGTGGAATGTGCAATGTCCAGGACAAAAGCGTTCCATATTCTGTACTCTAAATCCTTTATTCTGAAGTCTGGCTCCTGAATTCTGATTTTACAATGCAGGAGGTTCTTATCTTGGTCAAAAGTCTCATTCGCAGCCCTGACCTGGCGGCCGAGGGTCAGCAAAAGATCGACTGGGTCGCGGCGCACATGCCGGTATTGGGCGCCATCCGTGAGGAATTTCTACGGGAACAGCCCTTCAAGGGCATACGCATCGCATTAAGCATCCATTTAGAGGCGAAAACGGCTTACCTGGCACTGGTGCTTCAGGCGGCCGGAGCCGAGATGGCGGTGACCGGCTCCAACCCGCTTTCCACCAAGGACGAGGTCGCTGCCGCCCTTGCTGCCGCAGGAGTGCAGGTCTGCGCCTGGTACAACCCGACGCCTGAAGAGTATCAGGAGCACCTGGTACAGACGCTGAAGGTTCGCCCCCACATCGTGGTCGATGACGGCGGCGATTTAGTGCACCTCTTGCACACCGATCTCAAGGAGATGAGCGGGGGGGTCATCGGCGGGTGCGAGGAGACAACCACCGGCGTCCTGCGGCTTTGCGCCCTCGAACGGGAAGGGCGTCTGCTTTTCCCGATGCTCGCTGTAAACAACACCCGGACGAAGTACCTCTTCGATAACCGTTACGGCACCGGAGAGTCGGTTTGGGCGGGGATCATGCGGACCACTAACCTGCTGGTTGCCGGCAAAACGGTGGTGGTTTTCGGCTACGGCTGGTGTGGCAAAGGAGTGAGCCTCAGGGCGAAAGGGTTAGGGGCGAAGGTGATCGTCTGCGAGGTCGACCCGGTTAAGGCCATTGAGGCGGTTATGGACGGCTACGAGGTGATGCATTCGCTTGCAGCCGCCGAAAAGGGGGATGTTTTCATCACCACCACCGGCTGTAAAGACGTGCTTCGTGCGGAGCACTTCAGGCGGATGAAGGACGGTGTGCTCTTGGCGAATGCCGGGCACTTCAACGTTGAGATATCACTGCCGGACCTTGAGCTGGCGGCCGAATCCCGGCGGGCTGTACGCGCGAATATCGAGGAGTTCAGGCTTCCGGACGGAAGAAGGCTTTATCTGTTGGCGGAAGGCCGCCTGGTCAATTTAGCGGCCGGGGACGGCCATCCCGCCGAGATCATGGACCTTTCTTTTGCGCTGCAGGCGCTGTCTGCACGATACATATTAAACGAGGGGCCGAAGCTCAAACGCCGCGTTTACCCCGTGCCCGAGGCGGTTGATAACCGTGTGGCCGAGTTGAAGTTGAGTTCGCTTGGCATTGAAATAGACCGGCTGCGGCCGGAGCAAGAGGCGTACCTCCGTTCTACGGAAGGAGAGGCATAAATGAACCTGTTGGCAGAGAAGGCCCGGGAACAGGTAGCCCGGGCGGGAGTGAAGATGGCGCAGGCCGGGCTGGTCGTGGGAACTTGGGGCAACGTATCCTGCAGGGTCTCCCGGGAGAATCTCGTGGTCATCACCCCAAGCGGGATGGCTTACGACTCCTTGCAACCACGGGACATCGTCGTAGTGAGCTTAGACGGTGAAATTGTGGAGGGAGAAAGAAAACCCTCCACGGAGTTGGAGCTGCATATATGGATTTACCGGGCGCGAACCGATGTACAGGCGGTCATGCACACGCACAGTGTCTTTGCCAGTGCGATGGCGGTTGCGCGGCAGCCGATCCCCCCGTTGGTGGAAGATATAGCCCAGATTGTCGGCGGGCAGGTGCCTGTGGCAGAGTATGCCCCCGCAGGGTCGCGGCAGTTAGCGAGAAACGTCGTTGCGGCGCTGGGCCGGCGGAACGCCGTGCTTCTCAGCAGCCACGGGATGGTCGGGGTCGGTAGCAGCCTCGATGAAGCCTTTAACGTCTGCCAGGTGGTTGAAAAGGCGGCGCAGATTTACTTGTGGGCGGGTCTTGCCGGAAAACCGGCGGTATTGAGCGAAAAAGAGGTCGCTGAACTGCACTATAACTATTTAAGATTTTACGGGCAGAATAAGGGTGGAGGAGAGCGGAAGTGAAGCTCCTGATCAAGGGTGTCACGGTCATTCCGGTCACCGGTGCAGATAAGCTGATCCGGGACGGGGCAGTGGCGGTGCGAGACGGTGAAATCGTGTACGTCGGACCTTCGAGCGGAGTACCGGGCGGCTTTGACGGCGCCGAGGTTTACGGGGGGGCGGATATGGTGGCGCTCCCCGGTTTCGTCAACGCCCACACCCACGCCGCAATGACCCTGTTCCGGAGCTACGCCGACGACCTGCCGCTGATGAAGTGGTTGGAGGAATCCATCTGGCCGCTGGAGGCCAAACTGAGCGGTGAGGACGTATACTGGGGGACGCTCCTGGCCTGCGCGGAGATGCTCTCAGGCGGTACCACCACCTTCGCCGACATGTACTTTTTTATGGACCGGGTGGCTCAAGCGGTCGAGGAGTGCGGGATCCGGGCTTCCCTTTCGCGGGGGCTCATAGGGATAGCCCCCGGCGCTCAAGCGGCGCTCGCCGAGAGCCGGGAGTTCATCCGTGAGTGGCACGGGAAGGCCGGCGGACGGATAACCTGCATGCTCGGCCCGCATGCACCCTATACCTGCCCGCCGGACTATCTTAAGCAGGTGATCAGCCTGGCGGAAGAACTCGGGGTCAGCGTCCATATCCACGTGGCGGAGACGCGGCAGGAGACGGATGCCATCCAGAAACAGTACGGCTGTTCGCCTGTTTTTCTGCTTGCAGATACTGGGCTCTTGGACCTCCCGGTGCTCGCCGCGCACTGCGTGCACCTTTCGGTGGCCGATATCGAGATCTTAGCGAGAAAAGGAACAACGGTGGCGCACAGTCCCGAGAGCAACATGAAATTGGCCAGCGGGATCGCTCCCGTAACCAGGCTGCTTGGCGCCGGCGTTGCCGTAGGCCTTGGAACAGACGGGGCGGCCAGCAACAACAACCTCGACATGCTTGAAGAGATGCGTTCGGCGGCGCTTTTGCAGAAGGTGGCCAGCGGCGACCCGGAGGCCCTGCCGGCGTATGCGGCGCTTGAAATGGCCACCATCGGCGGCGCGCGGGCGCTCGGTTTGGGGGACAAGATAGGGACCATCGAAGTGGGGAAGCGGGCGGACATAATTTTGCTCAACCTGCGCAAGCCGCACCTGTACCCGCCGCACGACGTAGTTGCACACGTGGTCTACGCGGCGCAGGCTCAAGACGTCGATACCGTCATCGTCGACGGCAACGTGTTGGTGGAAGCGGGATGGCTGCGGACGGTGGACACCGAGGCGGTCATGGACAACGCACGCCGGTGCGCCAGGCGGCTGGTGGGCAAGCCGAAAGAACGGAGCCTGCTGTAAACAGAAGTCGTCGTAATTTCGGGGACACCATACTAAATTATTATCCCAGAATTGT
>DTYU01000076.1 GCA_012961725.1 Desulfotomaculum sp. | reverse complement strand
GATTTCACATACCGGGCTTTTGTTTTGCACAGGGATTATGATAGTATTTAATAAGCAGCACCAATGAAGGAGGTGTAGACGCGTGCTCCAGGAGGTTTTAATCTTCGGAAAAGCAGGGTGACCGTATACCAAGGCGGCCGTGGAAGCTTTCGCCAAGAAAGGGGTTGCCCACCGCTACCTCGACGTCAAGACGGATCCCGAAGCCCTGAAGCAAATGCTCAAGTACTCTGAAGGCCGCAGGGCGGTTCCGGTCATTGTCGAGGGCGATAAGGTGACTGTAGGTTTTGGCGGAACATGAGGCGTCTAACTGCGACCGTGCGTCGCTGTGGTAAGCACTTGCCAGGAACTTGCCCGGTTATGGAAGAAACTTTTTCTGTTCGGGCAGTTCAGCCTCTGGAGGAGTTTCCGCTAACAGAGTCACCAGAACGATCTCAGGCCGGCGGTTGAATCTCGCGGGGAGGCCGCTTTCGCCCAAACCATCGTTGGTAATGGTAACTCATTATTTTTCAAAACACCTTTTTGTCTTACCAGTAGCGCCGGCCTTTCCTGAAGCGGATTTACTATAGAACAGGGATGCCCTCAGGAAGTCGCGGTTCGCCCGGGCGATGAAGCGGATGCTGATGCGCTTGGGGCAGACCGCTTCGCACTCCCGGTGGTTGCTGCAACCGCCGAAGCCTTCCCTGTCCATCTGGCGCACCATGGCTTGAGCGCGGCGGTCGCGTTCCGGCTGTCCCTGGGGCAGGAGGCCCAGGTGGGAGATCTTGGCGGCTACGAAGAGCATGGCCGCGCCGTTAGGGCAGGCAGCGACACAGGCGCCGCACCCGGTGCATTCGGCGGCGTCCATGGCAAGTTCAGCGGTCTCTTTGGAAACGAGAATCGTATGAGCTTCGGGAGCAGAGCCGGTACGGACCGAAATGAAGCCTCCCGCCTGCATGATGCGGTCGAGGGCGCTGCGGTCGACCACCAGGTCCTTGATGACCGGAAAGGCGCGGGACCGCCAAGGCTCGATATAGAGCACGGCACCGTCCTTGAAGTGCCGCATGTAAAGCTGGCAGACGGTGGTGCCTCCCGCCGGCCCGTTGGCGATCCCGTTGATTACCATGCCGCAGCAGCCGCAGATCCCCTCCCGGCAGTCGTGCTCGAAGGCGACCGGCTCTCCGCCGCGCTCGATCAACTGTCTGTTTAGCATATCGAGCATCTCGAGGAAAGACATCTCGGGACTGGCGTTTTCAACCTCGTACTTGACGAAACGCCCCTTGTCGGTGGTACTTTTCTGCCGCCAGATGTACAGAGTGAGTCTCATTTACAGCCCCCCAACAAAATTACGGGGACACAAAATTACGGGGACACCATACTAAATTATTGTTCAAGTCAGCTTAAAGCGATCCGGTACACGCTAACTGCTATTTCCTTCGGGACCGGGTGTATCCCTGCGATGCATACTGGGCTCTGTCCTCCGGTTTTACCGTTTCAAAGGTCAAGGGCTCCGCATGGCGGACCGGCTCCCGGTCGTCTCCCATGTATTCCCACACCGCGACGTGGCAGAAGCGCCCGTCGTCCTTGAACGGCTCCCCATCGGAAGTCTGGAACTCTTCCCGGAAGTGACAGCCGCAGGATTCCTCCCGTGCTAAGGCGTCACGGCACATGAGTTCGGCAAGCTCCAAGTAGTCGGCCACCCTCCCCGCCTTCTCGAGCTCCTGGTTGAACTCCGTAGTCTTACCGGGCACCCGTACGTCCTCCCAAAACTCTCTGCGCAAGGCCCTGATTTCCTCGATGGCCGTACGCAGGCCCGCCTCGCTCCGGCTTATGCCGCAGTGCTCCCAGAGAAGGGCGCCGAGTTTACGGTGGAAGGAGTCGACGGTACGCCTTCCCTGTACCGCAACGAGGCGTGCCACCCGCTCCTGCACCTCTTTCTGCGCGTCCACAAACGGCCTTCCGGCCGGGCTTACCCCATCCAGTACGGTGCCGGCAAAGTACTCGCCGAGGGTGTACGGAACGATGAAGTAGCCGTCGGCCAGCCCCTGCAAGAGGGCGCTTGCGCCAAGCCGGTTCGCGCCGTGGTCCGAAAAGTTGGCCTCGCCGAGCACGAACAGCCCAGGGATGGTGCTTTGCAGGCCGTAGTCCACCCAAAGTCCGCCCATCGTATAGTGCGGTGCCGGGTAGATGCGCATCGGTGCCTTCAACGGGTCTCGGCCGGTGATACGCTCATAGATCTCAAACAGGTTGCCGTAACGCTCGCGGAGGAGATCCCCGCCGAGGCGTGCAACCGCTTCTGTGAGATCGAGGTAGACGCCCCGCCCGCTCGGTCCTACGCCGTATCCCATGTCACACACACGCTTTACGGCACGGGAGGCCATATCCCGCGGTGCCAGGTTTCCATAAGAAGCGTACATGCGCTCGAGAAAGTAGTCACGCTCGTTCTCCGGGATCTCCGACGGCTCACGCGTATCACCCTTCCGCTTCGGCACCCAGATCCGCCCGTCGTTGCGAAGCGACTCGCTCATCAGGGTGAGCTTCGACTGGTACTCCCCTGACTGCGGGATGCAGGTCGGGTGAACCTGGACAAAACACGGGTTGGCAAATCCTGCGCCACGCCTGTATGCCCGCCAGATGGCGGTAGCGTTACAGCCCTTGGCGTTGGTGGACAGGAAAAAAATGTTGGCGTAGCCGCCGGTGGCTAAAAGCACGGCGTCGGCGGCGTGTGCAGCGATACTTCCTGTTACAAGGTCCCGGGTAACGATGCCGCGCGCCCTGCCGCCTGCCACCACAAGGTCGAGCATCTCGGTCCGCGGGAAGAGTTTCACCCGGCCGAGGCCGATTTGGCGGCACAGTGCCGAATACGCACCGAGCAGGAGCTGCTGGCCTGTCTGTCCCCGGCAGTAGAAGGTGCGCGAGACCAGCGATCCGCCAAAAGAACGGTTGGCCAGGTAGCCGGAGTACTCACGGGCAAAAGGCACACCCTGAGCGACACACTGGTCGATGATGACGCCGCTCAGCTCCGCGAGCCGGTAAACGTTGGCCTCACGGGAGCGGAAATCCCCACCTATTACGGTCTCAGAGAAGAGCCGGAAAACGCTGTCGCCGTCGTTCTGGTAGTTCTTCGCGGCGTTGATCCCGCCCTGGGCGGCGATGGAATGCGCACGGCGTGAACTGTCTTGGTAACAGAAGGCCAGCACGTTGTAGCCGAGTTCCGCGAGCGCGGCCGCCACAGAGGCGCCCGCAAGGCCTGTTCCCACCACGACGACTGTGAAGTTCCGCTTGTTGGCGGGGGATATGAGCTTCACCGTTTTCCGGTAACGGATCCACTTTTCTTCAAGCGGACCGCCCGGTATTCTCGGATCAAGCTCCATTGATTCCTCCTCTGAAGGTCCTAATTATACCAATTCTGGGAGCAGCAAGGCCATTTTCAGATTTCCGTTGGTGCGGGCCAAAAGGCACGGCATGAGCTGCTCCTTTATTACAACGTCCGCAACAGCACCGCCAAAGGAACCGACCCAAATCCCAATGTTACCACCAGCGAAAACACCGTGGCAAAGGCGCGCCGCCAGGAGTCGTAGATCGGGCTGCTTAAGCCTAAGGTCTGAAAGACGCTCCACAGGCCGTGATAAAGGTGCAGCCCGAGCACAGCGCTGGCCGCGACGTAAAGAAGCGAGACCGGCGGAACGTGCAGGCCGGAGGTTACGTTATGGTAAACGTCGCTCCTGATAAACTCCGGGTGTACGCTTCCGAACGTCATGTGCAGCAGGTGGTAGACCCCGAAGGCCGCAATGGCAACACCGGTGAAAATCATGGTGCGCGAGGCGTAATCCGCCTCCCGGTAGCGGCGCACGGCGTAGCGTACGGGCCGGCTGCCCCGGTTCCTCACCGTGAGCTGCACGGCGGCGATGACATGAAGCGTCGCCGCGACAAGCAGCACGAACCGGACGGTCCAGAGCAAACCTGGGGCGGCATACCGCAGCCTAACGTAGCCGCGCAGTTCCTCCGGGCCAAGGTGGATCTGCAGGTTTCCCACCATGTGGAGCAAAACATACGCAAAGAGAACGACCCCAGTGACGGCCATGACGAACTTCTTGCCGGGCGTACTCCGGTAAAACTCGGCTATCCAGTGCATTTTTCAATCCCTTGCCTAAAACTGTAAAGCGGTAAGAAGCCCACCCTCTTTCGTCAAGGCAGGGGATATACTTCTCCGTTCAACTAACCTATATGCCTTGACTATAACCTTCCAGATCTTCACGGAGTTCAATGCAGATGAATGAGCGAAAAACGTTAAACCATTTATTATAGCCGCTGCGTAAAGCCCCAAAGCCTCGCCGAAGGCATACCGTGTATTTGGTTAAGACAATAGCGTTACGGACGAGGGCTGATCCTGAAAACCACGGTACCGCCCCCGGTCCGGTCGCAGGGGTCGAGACATTGCACAAAGGCAGACGCTCCCTCACGCGCCAGGCCGAGCGATACAGGGGGGACGCCTCGGCTCAGTGCTACATAATAAGGCAGGATTGCGGCAAGGGAATGGAAACAGAGGGGGCGCTCCGTGATCAGTTTAAACCCTTCAGCAATGACGAACGAATCCCCCTGATCATATATGGGGCATTTTCCCTTGACCGCTACAACTTCCACCCGGAGATCAGTTGGCTTCTGCACGCCGTTTATACTCCAAAGCACCCGTCTTGATTCTTAGCAATGCCAGCCGTAAGCGATCTATCCTCGGGCTGGCCTCTCCCGCAGATATCCGGTTCTGCTGTACCCGCCCTGGCCTACCGCGCGAGTTCGGCCGCCAGGTCGTCATACTCCTTAACCTTTTCCTTCCGCCAGCCGATGCTCGCGTGTCGGACTATTCCCTGGCGGTCAATCCAGAAGGTGTGCGGGATGGCCATAACCCCGTAAGCACCCGCTACATTCCCCGTCCTATCGAGCAGCACACGGGTTTCAAGGCCGTGGTTATCGAGAAAGCGGGCCGTTGATCTTTCCTCCTGAGCGACCAGTATAAAATGAACGCCCATCTCCCGCCACTTTGGAATGAGCGGCTGCAACTGCAGCACCTCTTTGGCGCAGGCCGGTCACCCGGCCCCAAAAAAGGAGAGCACGACGACCTGCCCCTCGAAATCGTCCGGGAAACAAATCGTCCTATTCTCTCCAAGGGCAGGTGCAGAGAAGGACGGCGCCTTTTTGCCCTCGAGCGGGGAGCCCTCTGGAGTACCCGCCGGCCAGCACCCGCTTGAAAACACCAGTCCCGTCAACAGGGCAAGCACGGCAAACCGTTTCATGTCGAACCTTCCCAAGACAAAACCTCCCTTTGTGTCACGCAATCGCTTTGAGTTCAGACCGGATCTATCTTCCGTTTCGCACTTTGAAATTCGAGATTCGCGGAGTGCCGCCTGATCCTTGCTTCCCGACCTCCGTCATGGTAAATGCCAGTGCCCCGTACGGGCACGCCTTTACACACTCAAGGCAGCGGATGCACTCGGGGTGGTTTGGCTTTTCAACCACCGGAACCCCGACGGGGCATACCTCCACACACGTGCCGCAACCCCTGCAGCGGCTGCGGTCGCGCTCAATCCGCCACAGGCTGACCTGGTTGAAAAGCCCGTAAAAAGCACCGAGCGGGCAGGCTGTCCGGCAGAACACACGGTAGATGAACGGCATCAGCGCTAAGAACAGCGTCAGTACCGCCACCTTCCATGCAAAAAGCCACCCGATGTTAACCCTGAGTTCCGGCCGGCCGAGCGCCAGCACCAGCCCGCCCTCAAGCGTTCCCGCCGGGCAGATGAACTTGCAGAAGAAGGGCACTCCCGCGCCGGCGCTGACCCAGACGACGGGGAGCAGAACCACGAGGGCGAGCAATACGTATTTCGGCGCCCTTATCCACCGGGGAAGCCGCACCCGCCTTGCCCGCGGCAGGGCCAGCGCCTCCTGCAGAAGCCCGTACGGGCACAGCCAGCCGCAGAAGAGGCGCCCTACCGCGAACCCGGCGGCCAGCATCATGCCGCTGACGTAAAGCGGCAGTGTGCGCGCAGCCGCCAGCATGCTCTGCAGCGATCCCAGGGGGCAGGCAAAGAGTGCTGCAGGACACGAGTAGCAGTTTAAGAACGGGACGCAGACCCCTTTTGCCGGGCCGCTGTAAATCGCGATCCGGCCAAGGCCCGGCCAATACCCGTTTGTAATGAGGAGGGCTGCAAACTGGACCGTCCGGCGGATGCGTCCCATCCCTCCAGGCCCCACCTCAGCCAACGCCGATGCACTCCAGGCAGATCCGGGACGCTTTATACAGCACCGCAATAAACTCTCCCCGGGCCATTCCTGCGGCCATCAGC
The DNA here is from genome assembly GCA_012961725.1 of Desulfotomaculum sp. Lineage (GTDB taxonomy): Bacteria > Bacillota > Desulfotomaculia > Desulfotomaculales > Ammonificaceae > DTYU01. Next base: position 4,197 of record DTYU01000076.1, on the reverse strand, counting down.
AAAACGCCCGCCACCAAACCCGCCCAGGCCAACCGTCTGCCCCTGAATTGTCTCAAACACCGTCCCTCCCAAAGCCCCGTAAAACGCAGTGCCAAGCCGGTCTTCCGCGGAAGACCCGTATATTCATTCTTTGTATATTTATTCTTTGTACGGCTTGCCACATGGTGCTTTTCTTCAACAATGATATCACATCCCATTGAATTAGAGGAAGGTAAAAACCGGCGACAGAACCCTGCAGAACAACCCCGCATTTCTTGACTAAAGATGCTTTCAACCCCATGACACCGCAACTCGTAATTCAGGGGCGCATTTTCTGTTTGCTTCCCACGGGGAAAGCGGATATAATTAATTAATTACAATTCCGCGAAAGAGTGGGGTGTGTGCATGACGACTACCACAGAAAAAAACCTGCCCGTGCTCGCTTTGTGCGATAAGTTCAGGTTCGCATGCCGTCCGGGGCTCTCCTGCTATACGACCTGCTGCCGGGATATCAGTATATTTCTTACTCCGAACGATGTTTTCCGCTTGAAGAAGCACCTCGATATTACGTCAACTGAATTCCTTGAAAAGTATACAATAACTTTCGTAGCCCCTAACTCCGGGCTCCCGACGGTGCTCCTCAAGATGCGGGAGGACGCTGACAAACAATGCCCGTTTGTAACTCCCGAAGGCTGCTCGGTCTACAAGGTGCGCCCGTGGTCCTGCCGGATGTACCCGCTCAGCTATGATTACAACGAGGACAAATATCCGGTCATCGCCGATCCCTCAAAGTGCCTCGGCTTCCAGGCGGAGGCGGAGGTCTTCGTTGAGGACTGGCTGGTGGACCAGGGCGTCATGTTTGAAAGCGTCCTTTTCCAGCCCGAAATCGACCGCATGTTCAACGACGCCCTTGCACGGCTGGAGTTTCCAAAGGACAAGATTACAAACCCTCAAATTACCGAGATGATTTACATGGCGTCCTACGATCTCGACAGGTTCCGGCGGTTCGTCTTCGAAAGCCGGTTCCTGCAGATATTTGAGATTGAACCTTCAGTAGTCGAGCGCGTAAAAAAGGACGACGAGGAGTTAGCGCGTCTCGCGTTCCTGTGGCTGAAGTTCGGCATCTCTGACAGAAACGCGCTCAAAATAAGGGACGAGGTATTAGAGCAAAGCAAGGCATAGCCAGGGCAGAACGCGACTCTGCTGCCGCGGTTGATGCGGCATTTTCTTAGTGGGAGAATGCCCGTGGTGAACGAATTGCTGGAGAACCTGCGGGGAATCCTTGTTTTTACGGGGACAAACTATGAAGGTTTTGAGGGTACGGGACACCAACCGGTGCATCGGCTGCTACTCCTGTATGCTGGCATGTGCCCGCCTCGTTTTTAAATGCCACTCCATAATTAAAAGCGCAATCTTGGTGCGGACGCGCGGCGGCCTTCAGAGCAAGTGGGGCGTGGACATCTGCCGTGGCTGTCTCGACGCGCCATGTGCCGAAGCCTGCCCCACCGGAGCCCTTACCCAGAGGCCCGGCGGAGGCGTTATCTTCAAGAAAGGCAAATGTTCCCTGTGCGGCGAATGCATTGAGGCCTGTATCGTCAGGGTCATACACCCGGACGACGAAGGTTTTCCTGTTATCTGTACGCAGTGCGGCCACTGCACGCGGATATGCCCGCAGGAGGTACTGGCAATGGAGGAACAGAAAGGTGTTTGAAGGCGACTTTTTGCGGGTTCTACATATAGACCTGAACACCAGCAGTTTTTCAGTATCGGCATGGCCCGATTTAAGACCGCTGCTTGGCGGCGTTGGTATCGCCGCGAAACTGATGCTGGAAACCGCCGCCTGGGAAAGGGAGCCCCTTGACCCCGAGCAGCCTGTTATCTTTGCCATCGGCCCGCTTTCCGGTATCTTCCCGCTGGCTACCAAAGTGGCCGCGGTTTTCCGCTCCCCGCTCACCGGCGAGTGGGGCGAAAGCTACGCCGGAATGCGGGGAGCCCTGGCAATGCGTTTCGCCGGCTACGACGCGGTGGTGATACAAGGACGGGCGGCGCGGCCGACCTACCTCCGCATCGACCGGGAGGGGGTCTTCTTTAAGGACGCCCGGGGCCTCTGGGGCCTCGACGTGGAACAGACCGGCCGGCTGCTGCGGGAGTTCGAACCGGGAAGGGGGCACCGGAGCACCTGGCGCATCGGCCCCGCGGGTGAAAACCTGGTTCACTTCGCCGGGGTTAACGTTGATACCTTCCGGCATTTCGGGCGCATGGGGCTGGGCGCCGTCTTTGGAAGTAAGAACCTCAAGGCGGTGGTCGTCGACGGGACAAAGACATACCCGATCCGGGATCCCAAGGCGTATAATGCCGCATACGAGGCGGTCTACCGTGAGGTGGTCGGCACACCTCAGCTGGCCAAATACCACCAGGTCGGGACGGCGGAGAACGTTATGCGGCTGAACGAGACCGGAAGCCTGCCCACGATGAACCTCCGGGCCGGGCGGTTCGACGCTGCCGGAGAAATAAGCGGCGAGACCTTTGCCGAAAAATCGCTCACCCGAATCCTTGCCTGCACCGGCTGCCCCGTAGGCTGCATCCACATCGGTATTCACCGGCAACGTCATCCGGAAGGATTCGGATATATTTCCACCACCATTGCCTATGACTATGAGCCGATCTATGCCCTTGGGCCGATGCTCGGTCTCGACAGCACCGAAAAGATATACGCACTTTTGGAGGTCGTCGAGGCCCTTGGCTTGGATGTTATTTCCACCGGCGTGGCGCTTGCCTGGGCAACCGAGGCGTTTGGACGCAGTATCATCGGTGAAAGAGAGACATTGACCCCGCTTGAGTTCGGTGACGAGAGAGGCTACATTGCCGCCGCGCGGCATCTCACCTCGCCGCCCAACCAATTTTATGCTGATCTCGCAAAAGGGCTGGCTTATGCCGCCTCCCGGTACGGCGGTGAGGACTTCGCCCTAACCCTCGGCGGTCACGAGATGGCAGGCTACCACACCGGTTACGGCTTCCTCCTCGGGCATAGTGCAGGGGCGCGCCACTCGCACCTTTGCAACGCAGGCTACGCCTTCGACCTGAAATACGGGGCCGATTTCGACGACGCCGCGCTTGTCAACCACCTTATCACCGAAGAGGAATGGCGCAACGTCCTGAACTCTCTGGTTGTTTGCCTTTTCGCCCGGGGAGTTTATACCCAGGAGACGACCGTCCGGGTACTCGGCTCTATCGGCATCCGGACCAGTCCCGAAGAGCTCAAGGCGGTCGGGCAGGAAATCTTCCGGCTGAAATGGGAGGTCAAGCGCCGCCTCGGCTATTCGTTGGATTCTATCAGCATTCCGAAACGGTACTTCGAGACCCCTTCCGGCAGCGGCCTCTTGAAACCCCAGCGGTTTGAGCAGTTGCTGGGGCTTTACCGCGAACGCCTGGCGGAAGAGCTAAACCTTGCCCTGTAGGCAGGGGAACCGGAGGTGAGATTCAATAGTCTAAATCATTCCCTCCATCCAACACCTTGTATATTGATGTTTCCATGTTAGTCAAAAAGGGCCGAATGGTTTGTTTTGGTTTATTCGCGAATCTCCGCTAATTTTCCTGCCGCATGTGCTAAAAAATACCTGCTCATCCTGGTAACACAAACCGTTAAGGCAACGCGGGCACTGGGCGGCACGCACCCGCGGTCTCAGCCTGTCACCTGATCAGGCTGCGCAGCACCCGCAAGTTTTCGATGTCCTCTTTCATCTCCGGGCCTTTTGGGGTCTCAAGTACCATGGGGAGTTCTTTGAGCCGCTTGTCGTTCAGGATAAGACGAAACGCCTCGAGACCAAGCCTTCCCTTGCCGATGTGCTCGTGGTGATCAACGCGGCTCCCGAGCTCCCCGCGGGAATCGTTGAGGTGGACTGCTCTTAGCCGGTCGATACCGATCATGTCGTCGAACTCTGCAAACGTCTTCGCATACGCCTCGGGCGTCCTCAGGTCGTAGCCGGCGGCGAAAGCGTGGCAGGTGTCAAAGCAGACGCCGAGTCGCTCCGGACAGGCGCTGTTTCGGATAAGCCATGCCAACTGCTCAAATCGGTGTCCAAGGGTCGCACCTTGGCCCGCGGTTACCTCGAGAAGTACGGACACCCCTGAATCTTCTGTTTGCTTGAGGATCGCATCCAGTCCAAGCCCTATCATTTTGAGGCCTGCCGCTTCTTCAGGGCATGTGCCGGGGTGCGT
>DTYU01000075.1 GCA_012961725.1 Desulfotomaculum sp. | reverse complement strand
GAGATGGAGGAGGCAGTACGCTTCCTCCGTTTCATCTATGAGTCCGGCGCTGATGCCGCCATTATTCAGGATACGGGCCTCCTGCGGCTCGCCCGGAGGGTGGTTCCTGAACTCTGCCTGCACGCCAGCACCCAGATGACGGTCCACAATGCCGCCGGGGCTGCGTTGCTCCGGGATGCCGGCGTCACCAGGGTGATCCTCGCGCGCGAACTCTCTCTTGGAGAGATAGAATCCCTGAAAAGGGAAACCGGCATCGAAGTAGAGGTCTTTGTTCATGGCGCGCTATGTGTTTGCTACTCCGGGCAGTGCCTGATGTCGAGTGTCATTGGGGCAAGGAGCGGCAACCGCGGCATGTGCGCGCAGCCCTGCCGTCTTCCGTATGCGCTGACCGATGAGGCCGGCGCACCGCTTGCCGTCCCTTCGGAAACGGGTGAGTTTCTCCTCTCCACCAAGGATCTGAACCTGAGCCGCCATCTTCCGGCGCTGGCCGCTGCGGGGGTGGACGGACTGAAGATTGAAGGGCGGCTCAAGCGGCCGGAATATGTGGCGACGGTCGTGCGCGTCTACCGATGCCTGCTCGACAGGCTTGCCGATCGAGATTTTCATATAACGCCTGCGGAGACGCTCGCGCTTGCGCAGGCGTTCAACCGCGGGTTTTCGCCGGGGTACATTTTAGGCCGGCCGGGCGGAGCCCTGATGAGCTGGCGCAGGCCGAACAACAGAGGTGTTTTTTTAGGGAGAGTCCTTTCGTACGACCATAGCCGCCGGGCGGCGCTAATAAAGCTAAGCCTGCCTTTGCGGGTCGGCGACGGGGTTGAGTTCTGGGTTTCCGAGGGGGGCCGGGTGGGGACCGAGGTAAGGCGGCTGGTTGTGGGGGGACAGGAGAGGCCGGCAGCGGAAGCGGGCGAAGCGGTTGAGGTAGCCGTAGCCGGCCGTATCAGGCCGGGTGACCGGGTCTTCAAGACGGCGGATGCGGCGCTGGAGCGTGAGGCACAGGAGAGTTTCGCAGGCTTCAGGGAGAGGAAGAAGATCCCGCTCGTCTTTGAGGTACGGGCGCGGGAGGGCAAGCCGGTCACAATCCGGGTTCGCGATAATGAAGGAAATAGCGCGGAGATTCTTACTCATTCGCCTGCGGTACCGGCCGAGAAACGGCCGCTCACGTGGGCGGTGCTCCGGGAGCAGTTGGGGCGTTTGGGCAGCACCCCCTTTGAAATGGTAGCGCTTACCGGAGAGATTGACGCAGGGCTTTTTGTCCCGGTAAGCGCGCTTAACGAAGCACGGCGCAAGGCGGTGGACCGGATCCAGGATCTCCGGAAGCGCACTCTCCCGCCGATTGCGGATGGGAAGTTTGCCCAGCGTTTCACGGCGGCGCTCCGGATAAGGTCTCAGGGCGGCGTAAAAGCGCCCTGCCTTGCCGTGAGTTGCGGCGATCTAAAAGCGGCGGAAGCGGCGCTTGCCGCCGGGGCAGACCGGGTCTACTTTGGGGGGGAGGAGTTCCGGAACCGGCTGCGGGAGGGTACGGGGCCGGAGGTGATACGGGAGATCGGCAAATCCTTTTCGGGGCGGGGCAGGGAGCTTTTCCTGCTCACACCCAGGATAACTAAGGATAATGAGCTGAGGGCGGTTGTAGCGTCCATAAAGGAAGCAGGTGGCTGGGCCGCAGGGGTTGTGGCCGGGAACTTGGGGCTGCTCCGGGAGTTGAGGCGGCAGACGGCGCTTGCGGTCTGGGCGGATTACTATTTAAACATCTTTAACCTGCAAGCGATAGCCTTTGTACAGGAATGCGGGGCGTCGGGGGCGACAGTCTCGCCGGAGCTCACCTTAGCGCAGGTAAGAAAGATCGCCGGGAGAAGCCCCGTCCCGGTCGAGGTTTTCGTGCACGGGCGCTTGCCGCTGATGGTTTCAGAGTATTGCCTGGTGGGGAGCGTTTTGGGTAATATGAGGTTAGGGCGTCGCTGCGAGCGGCCCTGTAGCGGAAAAAGCTTCTACCTCCGGGACCGCCTGGGCGCGCTCTTCCCGGTCGTTACCGATACCGCCTGTCGGATGCACATTCTCAACAGCCAGGAACTGGTGATGCTGAGGCATCTTCCGGCGCTGGTTCAGGCTGGTGTCTTTGGCCTCCGGATCGAGGCGCGCACCCGGGACGCGGCATACGTCACGAGGGTGACGCGGATCTACCGCCGGGCGCTGGACGCGGTGCTGACGGGGGCGCGGGTGGATCTCGAAGGGCTGGAGAAGAGCCTGACGGAGGGAACGGCCTTCACCAGGGGCCACTATTTCCGGGGAGTCACTGACAACGGTTAATCGTCGCTAACAGGAATGAAAACTATAGGCTTTTTGAAATTTAGTATGGTGTCCCCGAAATTTTTGAGGAGTGGTATAGGGCTTGGATGAGCGGGTTTTGCGGCGGCTCGAGTTCGATTCAGTCTGCGCGCAGCTTGCCGGTTACGCGGAAAGCAGCATCGGGCGTGAGTTGGCGCTTGGCCTGCGCCCGGTAGCGGATGTTGCTGCCGTAAGGCTCAGGCTTGCACAGACCGCCGAGGCGCGGGAACTTCTCCGTCTCGAGCCCGGCTTTGTACTCCGCGGGTGGCATGACATCCGCGCCGAGCTAAAGCGGGTGCTTCAGGGGGGCATACTTGAGGCGCAGGAACTGCAAAAAGTTGCGGAGACACTCGCCGCGGTCCGCCGGGTAAAGGCGTTTTTCAAGGAGCGCGGCAGTTACCCGGTGCTCAGAGAGATTTGTGACGGCCTGACTCCCTTTCCAGAGCTTGAGGAGCGCTTAAGAAGATGCATCCGCCCCCCGGATGAGGTGGCGGATGCAGCGTCCCCGCTGCTCACCGATCTCCGGCGGCGCGCCGAACGTCTGAGAGGCGAGATCAAGGAGGCCCTCGAGCGGTACGTTCGCTCCCCCGCGTGGCAGAAGTGGCTCCAGGAACCGCTTGTGACCGTGCGGGAGGGGCGCTACGTTTTACCCGTCAAGGTTGAACATCGGGACAAGGTGACCGGGTTGGTCCACGACCAGTCGGCAAGCGGCGCCACCCTGTTTATCGAGCCGCTGGCTGTAGTCGAGAGGGGAAACGAGATCCGCCGGCTGAAGGCCCGTGAGCAGCGGGAGATCGAGCGAATACTCAGCGAGCTTTCAGCAGCGGTGGGGGCCGTGGCCCGTGAGATCCTGATTTCGACCGAAACGCTCGGCCGCCTCGATCTCATCATGGCAAAGGGACGGTACAGCGCGGCCTTGGACGGGTTAACCCCGGTTATTGTAGATGAGCCCCGGCTGGAGCTGAAAGGGGCGCGTCACCCCCTTTTGGGCCGCGAAGCGGTGCCGGTGGATATCCGGCTGGGAAAGGATTTTGACATCCTGGTCATAACCGGGCCGAACACGGGCGGCAAAACCGTTGCCTTGAAAACCGTGGGGCTCCTCGTCCTAATGGTCCAGTCCGGGCTCGAGATACCGGCGGCGGAAGAAAGCGAGGTCGGGATTTTTGAGAGGGTTTTTGCGGACATAGGTGATGAGCAGAGCGTCACCGAGAGCCTGAGCACCTTCTCTTCCCATATGCGAAATGTGATCGACATCCTTGAGCAGGCCACTGCACGGTCCCTCGTGCTGCTTGACGAGGTTGGCGCCGGGACCGATCCGCGGGAGGGGGCGGCCCTGGCCTGTGCCGTATTAGAAGAGCTTGCGCGGCGCGCGGCCAAGACTGTCGCCACCACCCACAGCGGGGAATTGAAGGAGTTCGCCGCCGGCCGGCCCCGGGTTCAGAACGCCTCGGTTGATTTTGATCCTGAAACCCTCTCCCCGACCTATCGCCTGATTATCGGCCAGCCTGGACGTTCCAACGCCTTTGAAATCGCCCGGGGGCTTGGGCTTGCCGCGGAATTGGTGGCGCGCGCCAGGGAGTTCTTAAGCCCGGAGGAGTGGCGGCTGCATGAACTGGCTGACGAGATGGAACGGGCGCGGCGCCGGGTCCAGATCGAGGCGGCGGAGGCATCACGGTTGAGAGCTGAAGCAGCTTCGCTTAAAGCCGAGTACGAGGGCAGGCTCAAGGAGCTTTTATCGAAGAGAGAAAAAATCCTGACGGAGGCAAGGGAAAGCGCCGCTTCTACGGTGCAGCAAGCACGGCAGGAAGCAGAAGCGGTGATCGGCGAGCTGCGCGAAAGAATAAAGGTACAAGAGCGGCGAGAGCAAGAGCTGGCGGTCCAGGCGGCCAGGGAACGTCTCCGCGCCTTGAGCGAGCGCTACGTTCAACTCCCTCCGCTGCCCGCAGAAAGCCCGGTCCGGGCCTCCGTGGAACCGGGCGGTACCGTTTATGTGCCGCAGTTCGGCTAGGAAGGTGCCGTTGTCGGTCTGCCACGGGAGGGGACGGTCACTGTCCAGGTCGGCGCTTTTCGCGTGGACCTTCCTTCCTCGGCGGTTAAACCGGTCGGCAAGCGGCGTTCCGGGGGCGGGGTGTGTTTTTCGGGTAGCGCGGCCCCGCCTAGCCCGACCGTTGATTTGCGGGGACGGCGCGTAGAGGAGGCGCTCCAGGAGTTGGAGCGGCAGCTTGATGCGGCGCTTCTTTCCGGGCTCGGCCGGGTGGATATCATCCACGGGTACGGTACCGGAGCATTGCGCGCGGCGGTAAAAGAGTATCTTTCAGCGCACCCGCGGGTGAAAGCCTTTCGTGCCGGGGGTTCCGGTGAAGGCGGAGGAGGAGTAACCGTGGCGGAACTTGATTAAGATTTCCAAAAGAGCTTACCGTTATCGGGTAAAAGAAGTATAATATTATTCGTGGTGTGGAAAAGATGCGGGTTGCAAAAGAGTGCTACGGTTGTCTTGAGCGTTTAATAATCACTACAGCCACTTTAGCGACTGATGAGCCGCATTTGCGGGAGCAGGCGATAGAGACCGGCCGGAGAGTCCTGGAGGCCGAGTTTTCGTTTGAGAGGATTCCTGCTACGATTGCCACTTTGGTGCAGCGCACGATCAGGGATCTTTGCGGGAATCCCGATCCTTTTCGGGAGGTGAAAGACCGCGAACTCGCGCTTGCAGTGAAGCTTGTCCATGAAGCGATCCGCATCTCGGGGGAGGGTTGGGATGGCCTTTTCCGTTTGGCTGTCGTGGGTAACACAGTTGACTTTTTCCGGGACTTGGAAACGGTGGCGAAAGAAATGAGACAGCGGGTGGAGTTCACGGTCAACGAAATCCCGGCCTTCCTTGAACGGCTGAAGAGCACGCGGCGGGTCCTGTTTATGACCGACAACGCCGCGGAATGCTACTTTGATCTTCCCCTGTACCGCTCTCTTGCCGAGGCGGTGGAAGAGGTGATATATGTGGTCAAGGCCCGGCCGGTCCAAAATGACCTCACTCTTGCGGATTTAGAGGCGTGCGGGTTGAAGGAAGCCTTTGAGCGCGTAGAAACCACCGGGACGGACTCTCCCGGTCTTGACATCGAGGCGGCTTCACCCGAGTTCAAATCACTTTACTCCGACGCGGATCTTATCTTGGCCAAGGGAATGGGTTATTACGAGACCTTTTCGGAGACGGAAGACGACAGGGTTATGCACTTGCTGAAGGCCAAATGTCACCCTATAGCCGCGGCGCTCGGGGTGCCGCAGGGCAGTTTTGTTGCGGCCTTCGGTGCGAGATGAGGAGGGGAACAGTGTTACTGCTTGAGGGCCTAACGGTAGCGGTTGCCGGTCGCCTGGTGCTAAGGGACATAAACATGGAGATCAAACCCGGCGAGACCCACGTCCTCTTTGGGCCCAACGGTTCCGGCAAGACCACACTCTTGGGAACGATCATGGGCTTTCCCCGTTATAAAGTGACGGCCGGCCGGATCCTTTTTCGCGGCAGGGATATCACCGGACTGCCGGTAAACGAACGGGCGGCCATGGGCATCGGGATGGCCTTCCAGCGGCCCCCTACACTCCACGGGGTGATGCTGGAGGATATCGTCAGGTTTGCCTCCCGGAACCGGATTGCACCGGAGACGCTGGCCGGGAGTTTGAACATGAACGACTTTCTTGGACGGGAGGTCAACCGCGGGTTTTCGGGGGGGGAGCTGAAGCGTTCCGAACTGCTGCAACTGTTAGCACAGAATCCCGAGCTTATCCTGCTGGACGAGCCCGAATCGGGGGTGGACCTGGAGAATATCGCACTGATCGGCCATGCCATCAACTACCTCTTGGAAAAAGAGGTCGCTCCGTGGGACAGCCGCTCGCTCCGGGAGATGCGTCGCGGCCGCACAAAGTCCGGTTTGATTATCACCCATAGCGGGTACATCCTGAACTACGTAGAGGCAGACGTAGGCCACGTGATTTATGAGGGAATGCTCTCGTGCAGCGGAAACCCGCGGGAGCTTTTCGGCTGCATTAAACGCATCGGGTACGGCGAATGTGTTCGCTGCGCCCTGCAGGGAGCGAGGGGGATTAGTAGCAATGTCTGTAGAGATTAAACGGGAATTCCTGCGGGAGGCCGAGCCGCACGCTTACATAGATGATCTCAGGCTCTTGCCCGCTATGGAAAAGGAACGGCTGTTGCATATCGGTATAGACGTGACCGGCAAAGGCAGGGCCGGAACGTTCATGCAGCTTGACCATTCGGTGGTTCACTGCCGGAGTGTTCAAGAAGGGATCGAGATCTTAAACATCCGGGAGGCCGTCGAGAAATACGACTGGATCTGCGAGTATACAGGCCGCTTGCTGCCGCTTGCGGGCGCGAGAGACGGACGCCCGCTGACCGGTTATTTTATCAGGGTTCTGCCGGGGGTCAAAGCCCGTTATCCCGTGCAGGCAAGCCTCTACATTGCGCGTGAGGGCCTTGCCCAGGAGGTTTACAACCTCGTTTTGGTAGAAGAGGGGGCGTCGGTTGATCTCATCACCGGTTGCGCGACCGGCGCGCTGGTACACCGGGGGATGCATGCGGGGATTACCGAGGCTTACGTAAAAAAAGGCGCAAAACTCAGCTTCACCATGATTCATAACTGGGGCAAAGAAGTAATAGTGCGTCCGCAGAGCGCCACGCTTGTGGAGAGTGGAGGGGTCTTTCTCGCCAACTTCGTCTGCCTCAGCGGGGTGAAGAGCCTGAAAATGGATCCTTTCACGCGCCTTGCGGGTGAATCGGCGGTGGCCCGTTATAACACGATCCTGATCGCGCCGCCCGGCACCACTATGGACACCGGTTCACGGGTGTACCTGAGCGCACCGGAGACGAAGGCGGAGGTAATCGCCCGGGCGATCACGACCGGCGGCGAGATCATCAGCAGGGGGCACATCGTGGGGGAGGTCCCGGGGATCCGGGGGCACCTTGAATGCCGCGGCCTGATGCTGTCCGAGCGCGGGAGGATTTATGCGGTTCCGGAACTGGAGGCGTTGGTATCCAAGGTGGAACTCTCGCATGAAGCTGCCGTCGGCAAGGTGGCGGAGGAAGAGATCGAGTACCTGATGGCGCGCGGCTTTGACGAGGAGGAGGCCACGGCTGCCATCGTACGGGGCTTCCTCAACGTCCGCATTGAAGGGCTGCCGGCGGTCTTACAGACAGAGATCGATAAGGCGATTGCCGCTTCGCAACTCGGTATCTAAGGCGACGTAGCGTAGAAGAAGCGGTGCTCCAGGGCTGGAACGTGGATTAAAGCCAGAACCTCCGGGCTGCCGGAGGTTTTTTCCACCACAGAGGCACAAAGGTCATAGAGAAAAGAAGGGGAGATAGGTAAAGTCTCTGTGTCCTCTGGGTCTCCGTGGTGTACCTACGGGTATCCCGACGTGCGTAACCTAACGCTCCTTTCCGGCCATGTAGGCGATCACGTCGGCGACCCGCTGGGAATACCCCCATTCGTTGTCATACCAGGCGAGCGCCTTTACCAACCTGTGGTCGATGACGCTGGTGGAGAGGGCATCAATGACACAGGAGTGGGGGTCGCCGTTAAAGTCCCTGGAAACGAGTGGCTCCTCGCAGTAGGCGAGAATGCCCCGCAGCGGTCCCTCTGCCGCTTCCCGGAATAGCCGGTTGACCTCTTCCTGGGTGGTGGGGCGCGAGACCTCCACAACGAGATCGATGAGTGAGACGTTCGGTGTAGGCACCCGCACCGCAAGGCCCGTCAGTTTTCCTTTGAGTTCGGGGAAGACAAGGCCGATGAGTTTTGCCGCCCCGGTGGTTGTCGGGATCATGGAGAGCGCAGCGGCACGGGCACGGCGCAGGTCGCGGTGGGGGAGGTCTAAAAGGTTCTGGTCGTTGGTGTAGGCGTGGACCGTAGTCATTGCCCCGCGCACGATCCCTAAACCCTGGTGGAGCACCTTGACCATCGGTGCCAGGCAGTTTGTAGTGCAGGACCCGCACGAGACGACGTCGTGTTTAGCAGGGTTGTACCAGTCCTCGTTTACACCCATTATCAGCGTTACGTCTTCGGGTAAGGTGGCCGGGGCGGTGATCACCGCTTTCCGGGCGCCGGCGTCAAGATGGCGCTTCGCATCCTCGTATTTAGTGAAGCGCCCCGTGGCCTCAACGACCACCTCCACACCCATCTGGCGCCAAGGGATGTTTGCGGGGTCCTTCTCGGCAAAAACCCTGATCTCCCGGCCGTTTACCCGGATGGCGCCTTCATCCGCCGCGATATCGGCGGCGAACCGGCCGTGGACGGAGTCGTATTTCAAAAGATGGGCGAGCGTGGTACCGGTGGTAAGGTCGTTTACCGCTACCACCTGGATGTCTTCGCGGTCCCTAACCGCCCGGAAAAGGTTGCGCCCGATGCGCCCGAACCCGTTAATCCCGACTGGTAATGCCATAGATCTCCTCCTTAATAAGAATAGTTAATGGCACTCTGGGGCCGATTCGCAAAATAGTGAGGCATACCCGTTGAATCACTTACATTCCCGGCCTGCCCGGCACTAATTCTCTCCTCCTGCCGGTTCTGTCGGTGCTTCGCCGCGCTGTTCATCTTCGTTGCCGGCCTTTTCTCCTCCCGCTGTTTCCTCTGCAAACTTCCATTTAATCTCTAATTCGACCTCTGTTAATCCGTGCTCCGCTTCGATTTCGAACTCCACTTCGGCCTCCTCAGGCAGCCCCACCGTTATCTTGTCTACTGAAAGCCTGCCCTCCTCAACCTGTGTTAGAACGCTTTCGAGGAAGACAACGAGTTCTTCCCTTGCCATAACCCGCTTTATTTCAAGTTTTGTTTTTGCCAAGGCGGACACCTCCGTGCTGAATTTTAGACTGCCCGTTTCCTTTGTGCTTATACAGCAGGAAAAGAATAGCCTTCCATAGATATTACAGATTATTACAGATTTCGGCTTCAGGTTCTTGTTTGCTGCAAATTGTGCTACGAAATGGCCGTTGATCGGACTTGATTTGAGCATGGGAGTCAAGCATAATTAAGTCACACCGGTTAATCCTAAGAACTGCCGGAAAACTTTGTCCCTGTCTGCCGACACCTGCCTGCTACAGGCGGGGGCAGGGAGGTTGATCGTGGGAAAGAGTTGGGAGCATTGGTTCTTAACGGACGTAAAGCGGGCCATCAGGGACTACGGGATGATTTCCTCCGGGGACAGGGTGGCGGTCGGCGTCTCCGGAGGAAAGGATAGCATGTCGCTCCTGTACGTTTTGGCCTACCTGCGGGATTACTCCCACCTTTCTTTTTCCCTGAGAGCCGTCTATATTGACGCCGGGTGGGGGACGGTTGACTGCTCGCCACTCGAATCCTTCTGCGCGGCAAATGGAGTGCCGCTCGATACCGTCAGTTACCCGATCGCCCGGATCATTGCTGAAAAGGGGGAAAAGGGCGCCTGTTCCCTCTGTGCAAAGCTGCGGGCCGGCCTTTTGAACTCGCGGGCCAAGGAGTTGGGCTGCAACCGGGTGGCATTGGGACACCACCTTGATGATGTGATTGAGACTTTTTTTCTTAACCTGCTGTATGCGGGAATCATGAAGACCTTCCGTCCGGCGGTATATCTTGACCGGATAGGGCTGCACCTTATCAGGCCCTTCAGCTACCTGCCGGAACAGAGGTTAGACAGGCTGGTTGCGCGTGTGAACATACCAGTGCTGCCCCCCGCTTGCCCTTACGCGGGCAGGACGAGACGGGAGGACATGAAGGATATGGTAAGGTGTATCACCCAAAGGTATCCCGAGTTTCGCACCCGCTTCCGGTCTGCACTGGAAAATGTCAGCATGAATGACCTCTGGCGGCAGCGCCGGGGTGAAAGGTCCTACGTTGTTGATAATAGCGGAGAAAGGATTAACGGGAGGGTCGATTATGATCGTAACCACGGCGGGAGCGATTCCGGACAGGGAGATCGGTGAAACGCTCGGGGTCGTTATGGGCAGCACCGTCAGGGCGCGCTGGTTCGGCCGGGACATCGCCGCGGCGCTCAAGCAGATCGTGGGCGGCGAGATCAAGAGCTACACCGACATGATGGAGGCGGCACGAAAACAGGCACTGAACCGCTTGAAGGAAGAGGCCGCGAAACTTGGCGCCGACGCGGTAATCGCTGTGCGCTTCACCTCAACCCAGATTATGACCGGCGCGGCAGAAATCTTGGCTTACGGTACCGCCGTCCGCCTGAAGGGCGGCAGATAGATGGCTTGTGCAGGGGTAAGATGAGAAAAACCACCGTCAAAAAGAGCCGCAAGCGCGCGGAATATGTCCCGCTTTAACTGGAAGGAATAACCAACTGGCGGTTGAATAAGCAAGGTTGGATCGATTTGCCTCCGGCTGATAAAGACCATGCAGGGAGTTGCCCTGCGAAAAGGCGGGAAGCGATTGGTGGTAGCCGGCATTGACATCGGTTCACTTTCGGCGGAAGCTGTAATGCTTAAGGACGGCGAACTCGCTGCCTGGAGCATCCTGCCCACGGGGGCAGACAGCAGGCGGGCGGCCGGGCAGGCCCTGGTTGAGGCGTTAAGCAGGGCGGGTATTGCACGTGAGCAGGTGGCCTTTGTCGTGGCTACCGGGTACGGCCGGATAAGCGTTCCTTTCGCCGACCGCCGGGTCACGGAGATCACCTGTCACGCCCGCGGGGCCGTTTACCTTGTTCCAGGCACGCGGACCGTCATCGATATCGGCGGCCAGGACTCCAAGGTGATAAGGGTGGGTCCCCGGGGCGTCGTGGAAGACTTCGCGATGAACGACAAATGCGCCGCAGGCACCGGCCGTTTTATGGAGGTGATGGCGCGGGCGTTGGAAACTGACCTGGAGGGCTTCAACAGGCTGGCCGAGAAAGCAGCAAAGCCGGCGGCGATAAGCAGTGTCTGCACGGTTTTTGCAGAGTCCGAAGTCGTATCGCTGATCGGCCAGGGTACGCCGCGCGAGGAGATCGCCCGCGGGCTTTGCGAGACGGTGGCGGACCGGGTGGCGGCGCTGGCCCACCGTGTGGGCCTGGTGGAGGAGGTTGTGATGACCGGCGGGGTGGCGAAAAGCGCGAGCGTGGTGGCAGCCGTCTCGCGAAAGCTCGGTGTTGATCTGGTCATCCCTGCGGAACCGCAGATCGTCGGCGCTTTGGGTGCAGCGCTGATCGCCCGGGAGTTTGCGTCACAGGCTAAAAAACCGTCAGGAAAAACCAGGTGATCATCGCTGTTTCGATGCCGAGTTTGATGAGGGTACCGCCGAGGAAGCCCAAGAGAGAGCCTATGCCGACACGAACGGCATGCCTGTAGCGGCGCGAGGCGAAGAACTCGCCCGCGAAGGCGCCTAAGAAGGGGCCGAGGATAATCCCGGCCGGACCGAAGAAAAGCCCGGCAAGCAGCCCGAGCGCCCCGCCCCAGATGGCCGTGCGGGAGCCGCCATAGCGGCTTACGCCCCAAGCGTTTGCTAAGTAGTCGACGAGGAAGGTGAGGCCGACTGCCGCAGTCTGACCAAGGAAGAAGCAGATGGTAAGGTTCTCGAAACCGGCGAAGAGGCCGTATACCGCCATGCCGGCCAAGATAAGCGGTGCCCCGGGCAAAACGGGCAGGATGGTACCGGCAAGCCCCGCCAGGAAAAATATGACGGCAAGGACGAGTCCAACGGTAGGCATGGTTTTTCACCCGCGGTTTTCGTTTAGCGTAACGGATGGTTCCTCCCCAGTCAACAAAAAGAAATGCTTGCAGTGGAGGTAATCATGGTCAACGGCGTGCTGATCGCCAGACTCCTTATACCTGGCAGCTCCTCGCTTAAAGAGAAGCGGCACCGGCTCAAGAGCCTGCGCGAAAGGCTGCGCCAGCGTTTTAACGTCGCCGTCGCCGAGGTCGAGAACCAGAGCTCATGGCAGCGTGCGACGCTGGCCGTGGCGGCTGTTGCCGGTCGAGAGGTGCAGCTTCACCGGTTGTTTCAGGAGGTGGTGGACTTTATCGACGGTTACCGCGACACCGTTTTGCATGATTACGAGGTCGACCTGTACGGTGTTTACTTAGGCGGTGATGAGGGTTTTGCGATGAAGAAGGCGGCCAACGGCGGGCTGATATTGATCACCGGCGGTGCCCGCAGCGGCAAGAGCGTCTTCGCAGAGTCACTCTTTAATGGGGTACCCAAGGTCGTTTACGCGGCCACTGCGGTCGCCGCCGACGAGGAGATGGCGGCGCGGATAGCGGCGCACAAGGCCCGGCGCCCTCCTTCCTGGGAGACGGTTGAAGAACCGATCGACCTGGCAGGGGTGGCCCGGAATGTTCCTGGCGACGTACCGCTGCTCGTGGACTGTCTCGGGGTTTGGGTGTCCAATCTTTTAACTGCAAGGATTCCGGAGGCTGAGATCAACAAACGGATGGATGAACTCCTGCAGGTGCTTTCCGGAAGAGAGGAGATGACGGTTGCGGTTACCAATGAAGTGGGTATGGGTATCGTGCCGGCATACCCGCTCGGACGGGTTTACCGGGATGTGCTTGGCAGATTAAACCAACAGGCGGCTTCCGCGGCAGACTCGGTTTACCTTTTGGTTTGCGGCATTCCTGTCACCATAAAGCCATGAAGATCTTGGCAAAATTTTTGGAGGAAAAAGCTGCACCCAATGGAGGATTTTTGTCGCCTGATGTAGAATAACGGTCCTTATAGCGGCATCCGCGTAAGGTGGTGGTAGACTCCTGCGGGGAGTATTGGAAGGACGTTGAGGAATTGTGAACCGCCTGTATTACAAAAGAGCGGAGACCGTATTTTAAGAAAACCGGCAGACTTATCATGTGTTTTACTTTTCGCTTTGGACGCGGTGAAGGGGGTTGGTTCATGCCGGACAGGATAGCGGGTAAGAAACCGGTGAAGCAGTATCGCGAGGGGAATATCGTCAGCACATTTGGTGCCGACCTGATGCTAAGCGGAGGTATCTTCATACCCAACCTCCTCCTTCGTTTTTATAAAAAACTCGGGATAAGTGATACCGGAATGATGCTCCTTATGCAGATCCTTCGCCTGCGCACGGAGGAGTCTAAACTGCACGTCGAAGCCAGTGAGCTTGCCGAATACCTGACTGCGAATGAAGAGGTTTTGGCCCGCGAACTCAAAGAACTGCTTGACCGGGAGATTCTTGCGGTCAGTGAGTATTATGACGGGGAAGGGATCGTTGAGGGGTTCGATTTTCAGCCGCTTTTTGAGAAGCTTTCGGAGATATGGGCATGCGCGAAGATGGCCGAAATCCAAGAGATACAGGAGCTGCTGCAGGGGAATGGCGGCAGCGCAACCCAGGGGGATCGGGTTTTCAGCGAGCTTTACCAGGCGTTTGAACAGGAGTTCGGGCGGCCGCTCAGCCCGATAGAGGCGGAACAGGTGCTGAAATGGCGGCGCGAAATGCCCCCGGTGCTGGTGCTGGAGGCCCTGCGTCGCGCGGTTCTGTTAGGAAAGCGCAACTTCAAGTACATCGGCACGATTCTTTTGGAATGGCAAAAGAGCAACCTCCGAACGCTGGCGGAGGTTGAGGAATACGACCGGAACTTTGCGGCCGGCCGCAAGCGAAAGAGAAAGGCAGCCGTTTCCACCAAGGAGAGGATGCAAAGAGAAAGGAAAAGGGAGCTTATCAAGACCCTTTACCTGAGCTAGGGGGCCGTCTTTAGTGGAAGGCGTCTGCCGTGAGTGCGGTGACCGCGGTTTGATCCTGAAGGGTGATGTGGCAGTGCCTTGTGCCTGCGTTAAGCGCAAGGCCGCTGCGTTCCGTTTTGCCCAGGCCCAGCTTGCACCGCTGATGCGGGAATACACCTTCGTGCGCTTTGACTTCAAGTACTATTCCCGCAGCCGCAAAACGGGGGAAAAGGGGATTACCCATTACGAATCGGCTAAACGTGCTTAC
Source organism: Desulfotomaculum sp. (assembly GCA_012961725.1). Classification (GTDB taxonomy): domain Bacteria; phylum Bacillota; class Desulfotomaculia; order Desulfotomaculales; family Ammonificaceae; genus DTYU01. The sequence continues at coordinate 2,776 of DTYU01000075.1, read as the reverse complement.
GGCGCAGCGAAGGAGTTTGTAGAGGTTTTTTTGAAGGGAGAGGCGCAGGAAGGACTCATCTTCACCGGCCAGGTCGGGGCCGGCAAGACCTTCCTTGCCTGCTGCATTGCCAACGCCGTGTTGGAGGCAGGAAAAGAGGTGCTTTTTGTTGCCGTGCCGGATTTCCTTGATGAGATACGTGCCACTTACAACGGGGAAGCCGATGTGGCTTATAGCGAACATGAACTCCTCGGCCTGGCAAAGAGCGTTCCGCTTTTGATCTTAGATGACTTAGGGGCGTTTATTTACACCGAATGGGCACGCCAGAAGATCTATTCCATTCTGAACCACCGCCTGAACCACCGCCTCCCCGTGGTGGTCACCACCAACGTTGCCCTCGAAGACCTGGAGGAGTACTTGGGCGAGCGCACCACCTCGCGCCTCATCGAGATGTGCCGTCCCTACCGTCTCTTCGTGGAGAACGATATCCGCTTCGTGCGCCGCTACGAACGGGAGAGCCGCCGGCGGTAAATCTGCCGGAGATCATGCCCTTAGGCCCAAGCCCGGTCTTTAGTGTGTAAGTCCTTCCTCTCTCAGGTAATACCCGGTTTAAGGAAGCTTTGCTACTCCATACCCACTTGAACGAACCCGAACTTCTCAAAGGTAAAATGTGTATCAAAAGCAAGCGCTTCCCGGATGCCCATCGCTTCCATGACCGCAAAGCTGGTACAATCGGTACGGGTCGGTCTTGCATTTCAAGGCGCACCATGCGCCTGCATCGACAAATATCCCCCTCAACGATAAAGCACCTCGTTATGATGCACCGTTTCGGAGGGGACCTCCACTGCTTCTCTGGCCATTTCCTCCGCACCTCGGCGCTGTGCCTCTGTCAGCAGAGAGCGCTTTTCCTCAACTAAACGACGGATAAGCTCGCTCAGGCTTACGCCCCGCGTGCGTGCCTCTTCGGTTAAGAACCTATGCTGCTCCTCTGTTAAAAGCACCTGCGTTCTGATCACCGATCGTCACCCTTACACTATTATGTCTCTACATCCATAACACCAATGGCGCTTTGATGCAACCCTTAAGTTATAAAGGTATCGCGTCAACCCACTGTAGGAATCGCAAAACCTCACCGTCTTCACCCGAACAAGCTACAGAGTCAGCAAGGGGTTCCGGTCTCTGAGTGTCTTAAGCGGTCTCGATAGTTGCGGCGACAACGCGGATTGCAGCAAAACGCCGTCACCCTAACTGCAAATAGCGGAAGGGCCGTCAAAAGAACCGTCCGCATGACACAAACGTGACACGCGCGCTGACAGTTACAGGAAGGGACGGCCTTTGCGGCCACCCCCTCCTGCTACCTTTTGTGGTTGAGCTTCTTAAACCGGGCTACATCCTGCCGATCGCTTCAAGCAACCGGCAGACCATGCTGGCCGTCTCCGCGCGCGTCACATTGTTCTGCGGGCGGAAGGTGCCATCCGGATAGCCGCCCACGACGCCCTTGGCCAGGGCGATGCCGACCGCCTCCTTCGTCCAGTCCGGGATGTCATCGGCATCAGTGAAGAGAAGCGGCGCCGGCGTTATCTGCCCAAGCTCCTTCTCCAGGACACGCGACATGATGGCGGCCATCTCTGTGCGGGTGATGAGCTTCGCCGGCTCGAAGGTCAGGCTGCCGTCGGCATGCGGGTAGCCTTCGATCAGACCTTCTCTTGCGGCTGCCGCTGCGTCCGCCACGGCCCAGGCCGGTATTGCGGCCGCGTCCTTAAACTTTCCAAGGTCGGCCGCCGTCCCCGGGGCGAGCTCAAGCGCCCGTGCCAAGATGCAAACCGCCTCCAAGCGGGTGATCGGCTGATCCGGCCGGAAGGTGCCGTCGGGGTACCCGGAGAGGATGCCGCGGTAGACAAGCTCAGCCACGCAGTCCTCTACCCAATGGCCCTCCATGTTCGTAAAGGTGATCACCGGTTCGGGCGCAGGCAAAATCTCCGTGGTAAAGTCGAAGGCGTAATCATCCGCCAGGTCGTTGCCCGCGGTGTCCTCCACTGCTCCGGCAGGGATGTTCACCCTGTACGCCGTTGCGTAATCGAGGTCCCCCGTCGGGTCGATGGTCAGGACCTTGCCGCTGATGCCCTTGGTGAACGTCACCGCGTTACCGTCTGCATCCTCAACCGAAATGTCGTCGTACCTCGCTGCCTGCCGTATATTCTCGGTGAAGGTGACGGTGACGGTTTTGTCCACCGGGATGCCGGTGGCACCGTCCGCCGGGTCGGTGCTGGTGACCGTTGGCGGCGTGGTGTCGGGCGCCGTTACCGTGACGGTCGGCGGTGGATCGGGTGTGGAGTGGTTAATCTTCGCCCCTGCATAAGCGCCCAAAGAGGTGTCCTCAAGACGGAGCTCGCTTGTGCCTTCCGCCTTTGCTTTAAAAGTAACGAGTGCTGCGGTACCGGTGCCTGAAAAGGCCTCGGCCTGACTGAGCACAATAGCGCCGTAACGAACATATACTGCAGTTATTACAGAGGGAACTTCAAAAGGTGTATCGAAGACATCTCCGCTTTCAACTGATAAAGCTTCCAGGACGCCGGGGTTAAATTCGAGGTCAAACTGCACGCCCATTAACCCCTCGACGTCATATACCACTATGCCGACCGTAAACTCCTCGCCGACCGTTACCTCCGCCGGGCCGACGGGCTTCAGAACCGTCCCGTTCGCCCAGGCGGGTGCGGCTAAGAGCAGGGCAAGGGCTACGGCCAGCAAAAGGAGCAGGCTCTTGCGTATCAACACTCGGGTTCCTCCTTTCTTCATT
>DTYU01000074.1 GCA_012961725.1 Desulfotomaculum sp. | reverse complement strand
GGTGAGGTTTTGCGATTCCTACAGTGGGTTGAGACGATCAGGTAAGTCGGGTATTGACTTCACATAAGGATTATGGTAATTTACCCGTCGGAATAAATAAATAATAGAACCGCTCGTTATCAGTATGTTTCGACATTTGGAAGGAGATTGTGGATGTTAGAGGTGACACCGCTGGCGCAGGAGAAACTTAAGGAGCTCCTGACGCAAAAGAAGATGCCGGATGCCTATATCCGGGTGTATATTAGCGGCGTAGGGTGAGGGGGGCCGAATTTCGGCCTGGCTCTGGATGAGTCAACGAGAGAAGAAGACACGATCTTTACCGCGGGCGAGGTGAAGTTTGCCGTGGATAAGGGGACAGAACCCCACCTCTGTGGGGCCGTGTTGGACTATAGTCGGAGCTGGCTCGGCGGGGGCTTCACCATCATGGCGCCTCGGTGCGGAACTTCCTGCGGGCCGTCGTGCTCTCCCCGTTAGCGCGAATATGTTGTCTGCTTTGCAGAGGACACCTCGTTTCTCACTTGCTTGTTTTTGGATGATGATGAGAACTTCGGTGGGTGACAGCCCCTGTCACCATCAGACGAGAGGGGAAGCTCCTTTTTAGGGTGCACTTTCTGAGGCCTCGGTAGCCGGGGCCTTTTGGTTGACCTTGCTGCCCTGCCAGAAGGTGAGACCGAAGGTAGATACCAGCGCGAAAGAAGAGCCAACGGCGAATGCTGCTTGTACGTTCCACAAGTGCGCTATCGATCCGCTGATAAAGTTGCCGACCGGCAAAAGGCCCATGAAAACAAGCGTAAAGATGCTCATCACCCGCGCACGCAGGTGGTCAGCGGCTTCGAGCTGGATCGTGGTGTTTACGGTACCGGCAAAGATAATCATTGACCACCCGGCAATTAAGAGGAGCACCGCAGCGACCCAGAACAGATCGAAGCAGGCGATTACGATCTGCGCAAGGCAAAGACCTACCGCACCTCCTATAAGGAGTACCCGGCGCGGGCCTCCATGACTCAGCCAGGCAAGGGTAAGCGCTCCTGTCAGAGCGCCGGCGCCGTGGCAGGCCAGGAGGAATCCGAGCCCCTGAGGACCCCGGTGTAATACTTCGCGTGCTAAAACAGGTACCAGCACGTTGAAGTTGAGCGCGCATATGCTTACTACACCCAGCAGCAAAACAGGGAAAAAAATGGCCGGCGTCTGGCGGACGTACCGCAGGCCTTCTATGATCTCGCCCAAAACCCGGCCGGTCTTGGCTGCACTACAGCTGGCTACACGAATGCGGATCAGTTGGACCACCACAGCGACGAAGCTGACTGCGTTAACAAGGAAGCATACCGCGAGGCCGAACCGGGCAATTATAACCCCTGCAAGCGCCGGGCCAACCACCCGTGCGGCATTGAAAAGCGAAGAGTGCAACGCTATCCCGTTCATCAGATCCCGTTTGCCGACCAGTTCGAAGATGAAGGACTGGCGTGCCGGTATGTCGATCGCGTTCAGTGTCCCCATGAGCAGGGCGAAAGTCAGAACATGCCAGTACTGCACCGCCCCTGTGAGTACGAGCAGGCCCAGCGAAAAGGCAAGAACCATCATCAACGTCTGGGTTATAAGCAGCAGTCGCCTTTTTGGCACCCGGTCGGCGACCACCCCGCCGAAAAGAGTAAAAAGTAACACCGGGGTAAATTGCGCTGTACCTACAAGACCCAGCAAGAAGGCGGAGTTTGTAAGCTCCAGGACTAACCAAGCCTGGGCCACGTTTTGCATCCACGTTCCGGCGACGGAGATGCACTGGCCTGTCCAGAAGAGCCGGTAGTTGCGGTGCCTAAGGGCCGCGAGCATGCGGCGTCTCGAGCGCGGTAGCCCTTCGTTCAACCCCGGGACGTTTTCAAATGCAGCTTCTTTTAAAGTCAAAATCAATCCTCCGGGATGATATCATATCATATTGCTCGGAGCTTGTTAACAAACACCCCTCCTTCTATATCCCGTTGAACAGGGCGAAGACCAGTTCGTAAGCCCTTTCCGCAAACTCTGCGGGGACGTAAAGATCAACGCCTTGAGGAATGGCCGCCCCGGCTGTCCCGGTAATGCCGACATCCGGAGAAAAAATGACCGACGGGATGCCCTCGCATTCGAGAATCTGTTGGGCCTGCTCGGCAAAGATTCTGCTCGGGAAATTCTTTAACTTAAGCAGCGGCATTTTTCTCCACATTTTGGTGTCTACTTGCGGGCAAGCCAAAAAATTCCCGCTGCGGTGATAGACTGCCTCACGGCTGGCACAGTCTTGCGTAAGTTTCTGTAGAATGAGTTGCTTTTCCTGCTACCGGGGTTGGCTGCGGAAGGGTTATTACAATCTGCCGCGAATTAAGTGTCTTGATCGATGGTGTTTGGGGCGTCCTGGCGGTAAATCTATTCTTAGGAGGACAAAAAAATGCGCATGAAGGACAAGGTGGTTGCCTGGTTGAAAGTTGCAGACTGGGATACCTTAGAAGAGAACGTACGTGTGGATACGCGGGTTCTAAACGGCCTCATTCAGGCGATATACGTGCCTGACGAAGAGATTGCCTGGCGGGCGGCGGAGGGCTTCGGCAGGGCTGCGGCCATTACAGCGGGCATAGATATCGAAGTCTCCAGGGATAGGATCGGGCGGCTCGCTTGGGCGCTCGATGCCAGGTCCGAGATCAGCGCGCGCTTTGCGGCGCCCGCTATCGGTGAAGCGATCGCCCGTCACCCGAAAGCTTTCGTCGAGAACGCGCCGGTCCTTTTGACGGCGCTCGGAAGGCGATACTTGCAGGCGGGCGCGGCCTGGGCGTTGGGACGGGTTGGAAGCGCATGGCCTGATATGGTCCGCCCCGCGGCCCCGCGCCTGCTGCCGCTGTTGAAGAGCCAGGATCCTGCGGTAAGGGGCAACGCGGCGTGGGCGTTAGGAGAGATGCTGGCGGTGGAAGCCCTCGGGGATCTCGAGGCGCTTACGGAGGACGATGCGGCTTTTTACATGTACAGTGAGGGATCGCTGCAGGAGACGACGGTGCAAAAGTTAGCCGCTGCGGCGTGCAAGAAGATAAGGGAGGCGTCGGGCTGAATTAGCCGGTTGTTGGTGTGGTCAGCGGGTAACCAGATAAAAGCGAAGGGACTGAGCATTGTTGCAAACGGTTCTTAGGAGAGAGAAAGAGAGAGTGAAAGAATGCTTGCGGTCAAGGAATTGGGAGGAGATAGAGGCAAGCGTCGCGCGTGACCCTCGGCTTTTGGGTCTCTTGATCTGGGCCCTATATCAGGCAGACGAGGAGCTGGCTTGGCGGGCGGCCGAGGGCTTTGGCAGGGCGGTGGCCGTGTTGGTCGGCGATAAGGAGGAGTTTTGTAAAGACAAGATGCGCCGTCTTTATTGGGCGCTCAATGACGAATCAGGGATCAGCGGGCGCTTTGTGGCACCTGCTATCGCGGAGGCAGTGGCGCGGTCACCGGAAGTGTTTGGCGAGAACGCCTTGATCATAATGAACGTGCTCGATGAGCCTTATCTTCAGGCAGGTGCCGCTTGGGCTTTCGGCCGCGTAGGCGGTGTGCGGCCGGAATTAGTTGCCGAGATCTCTCCCCGGCTCAGGCGATTGTTGCAAAGTCCCGACCCCGAGGTGCGGGGTAATGCGGCTTGGGCGCTGGGCGAGATGATGGCTACGGAAGCGGCCCAAGAGCTTGAGGCCCTTGCCAGCGATGAGGGGAGGCTTAACATCTTCACTAATGGCATATTGCATCAAACCACGGTGGGGGAGTTGGTAAGAGCAGCCCGGGAGAAGCTGCGAAGAGATGGTGGCAGGCTTGCGTGATGCCGGCCTGGAGGAGACACTGATAGAAATTTACCGGCGCCTGCTTGAGCACTTTGGGCCACGTAACTGGTGGCCGGCAGACACGGCGTTTGAGATGATTACCGGGGCAATCCTCACGCAGAACGTCTCCTGGAAAGGTGCAGCGCAGGCCATCAGCAACTTGAAGGAACGGGGTTGGCTTGAGCCCGACTGCATCTTAGCTGTGCGGGAGGAAGAGCTTGCGGAGGCCCTGCGCCCTGCCCGCTACCAGTTTGAGAAGATGCGCAGGCTGAGGGAGTTTTGCCAGGTGCTGGCCGGGGAATACGCCGGCGACCTAAGGGCCTTCCTTTCACAGGAGGTAGGGTCTTTAAGGGAGCGCTTGTTGGCGATCCGCGGCATCGGCCCCGAGACTGCTGACTGCATCATCCTGTACGCAGCGGGCAAACCGGTCTTTGTCATCGACGCCTATACCCACCGCATCTTTCACCGGCTGGGGTACTTCGATGAGCGGGCTAAATACGGGGAGATGCAGGCGTTTTTCATGCGGCATCTCCCCCACGATGCCGGGCTTTTCAACGAGTACCACGCTCAGCTTGACGCCTTAGGGCAAAATCTCTGCCTGAAGCGGGCGCCGCGGTGTGAGGCCTGCCCGATTTTATCTCTTTGCCAAGGCGCCGCCGCAAAAACGAAAGAAGTTTAACGAAAGGATGATTTTTGACTCCCAGTTCCCGGATGCTGACTGCTGAATTCTGAATTCTGACACCTAAATCGCAACCCGGAAGGTGAGACAATGCCGCTCTTAGGCGCACACATGTCGATTGCGGGGGGCGTAAATCAGGCTATTGCCCGTGGCAAACGCATCGGCTGCGAGGCGATCCAGATATTCACCAAAAGCAACAGGCAATGGCGAGCCAGACCGCTCGGGAAGGAAGAGATCGCCCGCTTCAAACACGCCCGCGAAGAAAGCGGCATTTTTGTCTTTGCACACACCTCTTACCTGATCAACCTCGGCGCTTCGGACGAGGAGCTTTGGACCAAGTCAATAGCAAGCTTCATCGAGGAAGTCAAGCGGTGCGCGGCCTTGGGACTGCCGTACCTGGTGACGCACCCCGGCACATGCCCTGAAGAAGCGGCAGGCCTCAAAATGATAGGGCTTGGACTGGATGCGATCCTCAAGCAAACAGAAGATTCAGGGGTGTTCGTACTTCTCGAGGTAACCGCAGGCCAAGGTGCGACCCTCGGACACCGATTTGAGCAGTTGGCATGGCTTATCCGAAACAGCGCCTGTCCGGAGCGACTCGGCGTCTGCTTTGACACCT
>DTYU01000073.1 GCA_012961725.1 Desulfotomaculum sp. | reverse complement strand
TTCATTTTTTTGTTAAACCAGTTGAGTATTGCTGATACCAAAAGGCTTATGAGCAGGTATGTCAGCATAGTGATACCGATTATTACCCGACCCATAGGCCCTCACAATTTCGGGGACACCATACTAAATTATTGCTCCAGAACGATCCTTTGTGGGAGTTTGCCGGCGAATTCCTTACTTAGTTTCCGACCTCTAAGCTCCTGCCTCCGACTTCTGAAATCGACCTCCGGCTCCTGTCCTCCTAAGATAATACACATAGCAGGTGAATTTTGGGTGCATCAGTTGGAAAGAGCCGCCTCAGGCGACTCTCAAGCGGTTTCCCCCAAGTAAGCTCATCCGCTTAATCCCCTTTTACCAAGCGCGGCCCTCTGGTCAGGGTGATCTTCCCGGTCCGGACCATTTCGAGAATGCCGTGGTCGCTCAAAACCGCACAGAGCGCATCGATCTTTTCTTCGTCGCCGGTCATTTCGACCACCATTGTTTCTTTTCCTATATCTACTATGTGTGCCCGGAATATCTCTACGATATCCACGATGTCCGAGCGCCGTGACGGGTCGGCCCGCACCTTGATCAGCGCAAGCTCCCGGTCGATCACGTTTTGGTCAAGGCGCTCAACCTTAAGGACATCGATGAGCTTCGACACCTGCTTGACGACCTGGTCGATAACCTTGTCGTCCCCCTGAACCACAAGGGTGAGCCGCGAAATATTCGGCTCCTCGGTGTGACCGGCCGTTATACTCTCAATGTTAAAGTTCCGCCTGCTCAAAAGTCCTGAAATCCGCGCTAACACGCCGGGCTTGTTCAGCGCTAAGACGGCAAGTGTGTGTCTCATTTCCACCACCCCGGAGTTTTGTTTAAGGCGTGACGCCATCGAGAATAGTTCTACGGCTAACTATAGCATAAGAGAGACCCAGCATGGAAGCAAAAATATGCAGTCAATAGACTCTTGGAACGGGAAGCGCAACTTATTCAACCGGTTCATTTTCGATAAGGTTCCAGACGCCGCAGGGGCAGACACCGGCACAGAAACCGCAACCGATGCATCTATCGGGATCCACCAGCAGTTCGAAAGCGCCGTCCTCAGTTTCCCGTCTCGAGATGGCGGCTTGCGGGCAGACGGCGATACAGATGCCGCAATCCCTGCAAACGCCGCAAGAGGCGCATTCAGCGGCGGACTGCGCCAAATCGGTAAGGCCGGTTACCCGGGGGTCGAAATAGGCCAATTGGACCCGGAGATGGTCGAGCTTCGGCTTGCTCAGTACCTGGGGCTGTTCGCCTTTCAGCAGGGAGTCGATCGCCCGGGCCGCTGTTCTGCCTGCGCCGATAGCGTCGGTCAAAAACCCCAATTTGACGGCGTCACCGACGGCAAAGATCCGGGGGTCTGTGGTCTGGTAATACTCATTGACCCTGATGAAGCCGTTCTTCGTGGCCACGGTGTCCGGCAGGAAGCTCAGCTCAGGCTCGTGTCCGGTTGCCATCACTACCATATCGGCAGGCAGTGACTCTCCGGTGGTGAGTTCTACGCCGTTTTCCGTAACCGCCTTGACCGACCGCGGCCAGAGGAACTTTGCCCCGGCGGCCTGTGCGGCCCTTTTTTCCTCGCCGGAGGCGGGCGGCCGCCGGTAGTGGATCAGCGTGATCTCCTCCGCTCCGAGCCGGTGTGCCTCCGCCGCTACGTCACAGCCTACGTTGCCGGCACCGATGACCACCACGCGCTTACCCACGCGGAGCCGGTCTAATTTGCTTTCCCGCAGGAAATCGGTTGCGGGGATGACCCGTTCCTTCCCTTCGACCGGTAAGAGGCGGGGTTTCTGCGCCCCCACCGCCACTATGACATAGTCGTATTCCGCCTTCAGTTGGTCCACATCTGCACGGCTGAGCCGCTGGCCGAGCCGCACATGCGGGACCACCTCTTCGATCCGGGCCAGCTCCGTCTCGAGAACTTCTTGTGGGATGCGGGTCTTTGGAATGACGGCGACAAGTTTTCCGCCCAACCGTTCCTGTTCGTCGTAAACGACGGCTTCGTGGCCCAAGAGCCGGAGCTGCCAAGCCGCCGAAATGCCTCCCGGCCCCCCGCCGAGAACCGCGACCCGATTGCCGCTAAGCGGAGGCAGCTCCGGCAGGCGTGCCGCCAGACTCGCCTTTCCTAACTGTTTGATGTCCGGCGGTGTCAGACCTGCCAGACGCCGTGTGCACCCCTGGAGGCAAAGGTTTGGGCAGAGATACCCGCAGACGGTGGCCGGGAAGGGCGTGTAGCGGAGCGCCAAGTCGATGGCTTCGGCGGTTCTGCCGGCGCGAATCAGCCGCCAGCGCTCCTGCACGGGGATGCCCGTCGGGCAGCTTGCCTCACAGGGAGCGAGGAAGGCACGGTTTTCCCAGACGGGAACGAAGCGGCGCAGCTCTCCCGTGGTGATAAGCGGTATCGGGCTCATGTCGAGGTCGGTAAGGTCTGCAAGCAAACCGCCAGGCCCCAATTCGCCGACCCAGA
>DTYU01000072.1 GCA_012961725.1 Desulfotomaculum sp. | reverse complement strand
GCAAAAGGATAATTTTTTAGTGACAACCAATTTCTGGCGATGTTAATATAAGCCTGAGCGACTTGTTCGCCAAATACACTATACACTTCCGATTGGTCGACATGTCTGAATACATGGAGCGGCACACCGTATCGCGCCTGGTGGGCGCCCCGCCCGGTTACGTTGGGTATGAGGAAGGCGGCCAGCTCACCGAAGCGGTACGCCGGCGGCCGTATACCGTCATCCTACTTGATGAGATCGAGAAGGCACACCCGGACGTTTTCAACATCCTCCTGCAGGTGATGGAAGATGGGAGGCTTACGGACGCAAAGGGGCGGACCGTGGACTTTAAGAACACCGTGATAATCATGACCTCCAACGTGGGCGTGCAACTGCTGAAGAGAGAAGGGACACTCGGCTTCCGGCCTGCTGAGGAACGGAAAGCTGCCTATGAGGAGATGAAAGACAAGGTGATGGGAGAGCTTCAGCGTGCCTTCAGGCCGGAGTTCCTAAACCGGATCGACGAGATCATCGTCTTCCATTCCCTTGCCGGTGAGCACATCCGCGCAATCATCGAGTTGATGCTGAAGGACGTGGCCAGGCGTTTGAAGGAACAAGACGTTGAGGTGGAGTTTGCAGACGGGCTCAAAGAGCTGCTTGCAAAGCAGGGGATAGACGAGAAGTTCGGCGCACGCCCTTTGCGGCGTACAATCCAGCGGTTGGTTGAAGACCGGCTCTCTGAGGAGCTTCTCAAAGGTACCTTTTCCAAGGGGTCGAAAGTAGTGGTTGGCGCTGAAAACGGGCAGGTGGTTGTGCGCAGAGCTGAATAGTTCCATGCCCCGCCGACTAAAAGCGGGGCTTTTTTTTTGGAGAATTATGATGTAAAATTGAAGAAACGGCTATCTATTTGGGGGACTTAGGGTTCTATGTATGAATAAGTCAAATTTTCAATGTTCTGCTTGCGGTTACCAGTCTTCGCGATGGTTCGGTCGGTGCCCGGGCTGTGGCAACTGGGATTCCTTGGTGGCCGCAAAGCCGTCTTCACTGCGAATAGAGAGAAAAAACCCGACCGTACCGCTTCAGTCCCTAGAAGAGGCGGGGACCGAGGAAACGCGCCTGTCTGTTGGGATCGCTGAATTCGACCGCGTTCTTGGCGGCGGGATTGTGCCCGGTTCGCTCATACTGTTAGGCGGTGATCCCGGGATCGGCAAATCGACATTGATATTACAAGCAGCCCGTTCACTGAGTAAGCATGGTCCGGTACTTTATGCCGCCGGTGAGGAATCGGCCCGCCAGATTTCACTTAGAGCGAAGCGGTTACGCGCCAGTGACGCCAGGATACTGATCGCGGCGGAGACCAACGTGGACGCTATTGTAGAGCACATCGTTTCCGTTAAGCCCTGCGCCGTGATCGTTGACTCGATCCAGACGACGGTGCGGCCCGACGTGCAGGCTGTGCCCGGGAGCGTAGCCCAGTTGCGCGAGTGCGCCGCGGAGTTCCAGCGGGTTGCAAAGGGGATGGAGATACCGGTTTTTCTGATCGGTCACGTAACGAAGGAGGGGATTCTCGCAGGGCCCCGGTTGCTCGAACACGCGGTCGACGTGGTGCTCTACTTAGAGGGCGACCGGCACCAGAGTTACCGGATTCTACGCGGGGTTAAAAACCGTTTCGGGGCTACAGATGAGATAGGGATTTTTGAGATGCGTGAAGACGGACTGGTGGAGGTAACCAACCCATCAGCCTTCTTTGTTGGAGACAGGCTGCAGCAAACGCCGGTGGGGTCAGTGGTGGTGCCCACCCTTCAGGGAACCAGGCCGCTTTTAGTCGAGGTGCAAGCCCTTGTCTGCCCGAATCCGTACGGTATTCCCCGGCGGATGACCGCAGGTTTTGATGCAAACCGGGCGGCGCTTTTGATTGCGGTCCTCGATAAAAAGGTGGGGCTTAGATTAGGAAACCTTGATACTTACATTAACGCCGTAGGCGGTGTGAAATTAGTCGAACCGGGGGCTGACCTTGCAGTGGCCGTGGCAGTGGCATCCAGTTACCATGAGGCGCCGCTCGTGCCGGGTACGGTGGTGGTGGGTGAAGTAGGCCTGACAGGGGAGGTGCGTCCGGTAAGCGCGCTGGCTCTCCGCCTGAAGGAGGCTGCCAGGCTTGGCTTCACCCGGGCGGTTTTTTGCGCCGGACAGCAGGGGAAGGGTTACTTAGAGACCGTTGAGGTAACCACGCTTGCCGGGGCTATCACAGCGGCACTACAAGGATAGCCTTTTCTTCAGGGAGGACCTTGCAATTAATGGAAAGCCAGTTGTTGAAGATCCTGCGTCAAGTGGCACCGGGTACGCCGCTCAGGGAGGGCTTGGAGTACATCCTTCGCTCAAAGAGCGGTGCGCTGATTGTGGTTGGCGACAATGAACAGGTGAGAGAGATCGCGGAGGGCGGGTTCGTGGTTAACGCGGACTTCTCCCCCGCCCGGCTTTACGAACTGGCAAAGATGGACGGGGCTATTATCCTGACCGATGACGCGAAGCGGATAGTGGCGGCTAATACCCAGTTGATTCCTGACCTCAGCATCCCATCTGCCGAGACCGGTATCAGGCACAGGACGGCAGAGCGGGTGGCTAAGCAGACCGGGGTGCTGGTGATTTCGATTTCGCAACGCCGTAACGTGATTACGGTTTATCAAGGAACCACCAAATATGTCTTGCGCGACCTTGAGGTGGTACTGGCAAAGGCAAACCAGGCGGTGCAAACCTTAGAAAAGTACCGAACCGTGTTAAATCAAGCCATGGTAAACCTGACGATCCTCGAGTTTGAAGATGCGGTTACCCTTTTCGAGGTTACTAAAACCCTTCAGCGTACGGAAATGACCCTCCGGGTGGTTAAGGAGATAGAGCATTACATAAGTGAGCTGGGACGGGAGAGCCGGCTGATAGTCATGCAGGTCGAGGAGTTGGTGACCAATGTTGAAAACGAAGGTCTGCTGGTGGTTCAGGATTACGCGGTTGTAGAGGAAAAGACGCCGAGAGATCTGTTGGGTATAATCGGCAGTTGGCCGGCGGAAGACCTGTTGGATCTATCCCTTATCGCACGGGTCCTCGGGTATTCGGGCGGGGCGGGAATCCTTGAACAGGGCGTTTCGCCCAGGGGATACCGGATTTTGCACCGGATACCGCGTCTGCCCTTTCCGGTGGTCGATAATATCATCAAAACGTTCGGGAATTTCAACCGCATCCTGCAAGCTTCTATCGAGGAGTTGGATGCTGTGGAAGGGATCGGTGAGGCGAGGGCGCAGCTGATCAAAGAAGGGCTGAAACGCTACTGGAACCAGTTGTTGCAGGAACGCTACCGGTAAAAAAGTTTAACATTCTGCTAAAAAATAATTGACATTTAGAATGCTAACGTGTT
>DTYU01000071.1 GCA_012961725.1 Desulfotomaculum sp. | reverse complement strand
CCAGACCCGGTCCATCCCGCCAGGCGGCGAGGTAGAGTACACCGTCGAGGTGCGTATACCGGATGAGACCCCTGCCGGCCTTTACCGCCTCTACGCAGTGGCCGATCCTTACGACTGCCTTGAAGAGTATAACGAGTACGATAACATTCACTGGCGTGGAATAGAAATACGCCTCCGTGTCCACGAGCCCACCGAGTGTGCTCCAAAAGAGTCGACACTGCCGAAGGAAGCAATCTTTCGGATTGGCGACATGAGCTATTCCAGGGATGGGCAGACAAAGGAGATGGACGTCGCGCCGTTCATCAAGGACGGGCGGACGCAGGTTCCGGTGCGTCACCTATCTTACGCCCTTGGGCTCACCGACCAGGAGATCGGCTGGGATCCCGTGAGGCGGCGGGTCACATTGACACGCGGCCCGACCTGCGTAGAACTGATCATCGGGCAGCCGGTGATCATCGTCAACGGCACCGAACGGGAGATGGACGTGGCCCCCCTGATCGTGCAAGGGCGGACATTCCTGCCGGCTAGGTATGTGGCGGAGGCCTTTGGCGCAGCGGTCGCTTGGGATGAGGCCACCCGCACGGTGAGAGTGGGCACAGCAGTAGAAGAGCCGCTAAACCAGACGGCTGAATACCTAGGCGTTTGATACAAGACTCGCCGAAAAGGGACACAGGCTTAACTGGAACAAACGGGTCTAAAAAAGCTACTCTATCGGCGGAAAGACGGTGGAGATAGTCTGCGTCCCCAGCGAGGCGGTGAACGGCACCCACGCCGAGCTGATCATCGCGCGCGACGCCGACGGGAAGCTCTTTGCCCAGGCGGTCACCGTCCCCGGTCTCTTTGATCCTGCCACCTGGGCCCTCAGCCCGGATATGCTTGAGATTATGCCCGGTCTCTTCGGCGCGGCAGACGCTGTTACGCCGGAATATTGCACGGTGCCGAAGGAATGCAACCGCAATGAGGTTCTTGAGTGTATATCAAACCCTCGGGAACGCCTCTTCAAGTGGAAAAGGCTTTACATCTCCCGGTAGACGTAAAGGTTTTGAACTACATCCCCGTACCTTTGGGCTATATGGTAAGCAAAGGCAGGCTCCTTTTCAGCCGCGCTGAAGAGGCACGCTTCTCCTGGCTGGAAATGACCTGGGACCGTTATTTTGATATGCAGTACTTCTTACGGAGTTCGCTTAACGATCTGCTTTTCCCTGGAGAATGAGTAAGTGCCTCACCCACCCGCCAGCACTCCGGTGCCGCTCAGTTTCCCCTGCTTCAAGAGCTCCAGGGGGCGGTTGACCTCCTCCAGCCATAAACGCCGGGCCGGTCAGACGCCAGCAGTTGAAGCGCCATCAGATCTGTCACCGAACAGCGCGTTTCGCACTTCGCCGGTTTGTACCCGCAGGGCTGGAGAAGCCGCTTCACTGTAGCGCGGATCTTCGCCTTCACGTTCTCGTGGTCGGTCCAGTCGATGTTCAGGTTCTTCTTGATCGCCGCCACCAGCTCGCGGGCGATCGTTTTCAGTTGCTCGTCACCGGTGATATGCTCCTGCCCCTTAGCCACCGCGTCGTAAAAGGCCATCTCCTCCTCCGTCAGCCCCAACGCCTGCCCCCGGTGCTCGACCGCCCACAACTCCCGGGCCAGCTCCACCAGCCGCGCGATCACCTCCGCCGACTGCAGCGACCGGTTCTGGTAGGCCTTTAGCACCTGCTCCAACATCTTCCGTGGCCGACAAAGTCGAGGCCATCCAACCGCAAAATTTTTCGCCGCCGGCTGAAGGTACGCTCGTGGCAAGCGACTAATTCTATAAACAATAAGCTACGATGAGTCATCAACACCGGGAATGAAAATGGCTCGCCGTCTAAAAATTTTGTATACTGTCCCCGAAATTCTTACTGTCCCCGAAATTCTATGAGGAGGCGTAAAAATGACCAATTACAGGGCGGGGGCGCATTGCCGGCTGGACCACATAACGGAGGCCGAGTGGGGAAAGTTGCCGCCGGGGCTGCGGGAAGAACTGACGCGGGTTCTGAGTGGTAGGGTTATCGGGCGCCGTCTGCCGGAAGTGGTGAAGGAGCTGCGGGCGCGAGAAGAGGCGGATTTGGCGCGGGAGCTTGTCCGGTGCGTCCGGTCGGAGCCCGGCGTTTAATTTTGGAGGGAGGCGCAGATGGTGATCCTAATCGGCACTGTCGCCTGTATGAACCTATCAGCGGCGTTTGCGGCTGTACGGGCGCATGGCCTGGCGGTCTTCGGCGCCGGCGACCGGGAAAAATTAGAGGAGGTCCGCCGCCTTCTTGATTCGAGCGGAGGGGAATCACCCTTCTACTTCTGCACCCCCACCTGAGCCTTGCCGCACGTCGCGGTCGCGGCGGGGAAGGTGGCAGGCGTTTGGACGGAGGTACCGGAAGACGCAGAATTGGCCGAGATCAAAGCAGCCTTTGCAAACTCCTTCGGACAGCGGTGGGAGGACGTGGTGGTCGGCAGCGACCGGGATGCGCTCTTCCGCTTTTGGGAAGCCTATGTGGGGGTCGTGGACCTCAAGCCACACCCGGAGGTTACCGTAGCCCGGCTCAGGGAGGAGAACCCGGGGATCCCTGTGCTGGAGGTACTGCTGGGGTGATAAGAGTGGTGCGGCAAAAAATGGTTTGGAGACTGTTGGCGTCCTCCGGGCCGGATAAAGGCGGTCCTTCGTGGCAATGCATTTCGACTGGGCCGAAAAGGATACCTAAGGAGGTAGAACCAGACGGGCCCAAGATTAACGATGTCCTGGGGGAGTAATTGCGCCCCTTGACAGCGGCAGGGGGTTTATGTTATGCTCAAACAAGTGAAAGTGTGTTCATTCACAAACCAAAGTAGTAGTAGTCAAATGGTTAAGTAGTTAAGTAGTAAAATAGTTCACAAGCTCAGGCCTTATCTACGCAACTACTCAACTACTCAACTATCCCTTAACAGGAACTGGCCGGTATGCCCCCTGGCCGGGGTTAGATCCGGCGTGGGGTCGCGGGATCTTTGTTGGGGGGTTCGTTGTTTGAGCGGGAAATGAAGTTTGGTTTACGGCGGATTGCGGAAAGACAAAAAGTTTTTGGGAGGTGCGAATCGATGCTGAAAAAAGTCCTTGTTCCTACGGATGGCTCTTCTTAAGCAATATTTGAACAGGCAGGGTTTAAGGTCAACACGGTTTCCATAGAGGGTGAACCCGGCAGGAAGATTGCTGACTTTGCACATGAAGGCGGTTACGACCAGATTGTGATCGGCTCGCGCGGCACTGGTGCGTTAACCGGCCTGGCCTCCGGCAGCGTAACGCAGAAGGTTTTGTATTTCGCCAACTGTCCCGTGACGGTGATTAAGGGCGAAGACCGTAGCTACAACTCAGCCAGATCCGGGATCGCACATCTTGGATAGGGAGTTTGCCTCGGATTATAAGGCCAGAGGCTTGGCGTACTGCCCGGAAGGTACAGTTACAAGACGGGAAGTTACGGCAGGAGCAGGAGACTTTCGGTATCCGGCGAACTCTGCCTGAAAGGGAAAGGGGGGTTGGTGTGCATCCCCAAATCCTCATCGGCAGTTCCGGCTACAGCTACGATGACTGGCGCGGGACGTTCTACCCCGTGCGGCTGGCGAAGGGGGGGATGCTGGAGTATTACGCGCAGGAGTTTTCCTTCACCGAGGTTAACTCCACCTTTTACCACATCCCCGCCGCACGGGTGATGGAGGCCTTGGCTAAGAAGACGCCACGAGGTTTCGTTTTTAGCGTGAAGGCCCACGGATCTTTGACCCACGAAAGAGAAGCCGAGTCTACCGGCTATGCGGAGAAGTTTCGCTTGGCGCTCAAACCCATTGAGGAAGCGGGCAAACTTGGTGCCGTGCTCTTCCAGTTTCCCTATTCCTTCCGTAACACCCCTGAAAACAGGGGCTACCTGGCGCGGCTGCGCGAACTGTACCCGGAGGTGCCGGCGGCCGTTGAGTTCAGACACGTGAGCTGGGAAGGAGAGCCTTTATGGGGTTGGCTCAGCGCGCTTGGCTTTGCCTACGTTTGCGTGGACGAGCCACGGCTCAAGGGGCTCGTCGGCCCGGTGGCCGTGCGGACTGCGGACATCGCCTACGTGCGCTTCCACGGGCGCAACGCCGCGAAGTGGTGGCGGCACGGCGAGGCCTGGGAGCGCTACGATTATCTCTATTCCCGGGAGGAACTCGAAGAGTGGCTGCCCAGGATCAAAGCCGTGGCCGCAGGGGCGAAAAGGGTCTTTGCGGCGTTCAACAACCACCCGCGCGGCCAGGCGGTCGAGAACGCGCGGATGCTGCGGGAGATGATTGAGCGGCTGGGCTTGTGAACGGAAGTCCGCGGGCTAAAGCGGGGCTGGTAAAGGTACCTTTTCTTTCGGCTTGGCCCGGACTAATACGCCAAGGGTTTCGCTGACCACGACGGTTTCAACGTGCAGTTCAAATTCCCTCCCGTCCACAGTGACTGACCGTTCGTTCAGCATGCCGGGGATGAGCCAGTAGTCCAGTGTGGCAAGCTCGCAGTCCTTAAGGGGGTTCAGCCTTTTTTCTATCTCCTTCTCGAGCTCGATGCGGATGCTGCGCTTTTCGATTTCGGTGAGTTCCCCGGTAAGGACGGTTTTCACGTCAAAGCCGCGGATGCAGCGCTTGCGCCTTGCTTTGAGGCTGGCCCTCAGCCCGTTAAGCTCCCGGTTCGCCTTGGCAAGCTCCTCCTGCTGGATGCGGGTCCTGTAAGTCAGGCGTTCGATCTCGTGGCCGAGGAACATGCTTAGCGCCGCGGCCCCGGCTAAGACTCCGAGGGTAAAGCAGGCAAGGAGGCTCAGAATCATGCGTTTCATTCACGACCGCCGCCTAAGGTGGTTATCAGGAAATAGCCCGCCTGCGCACCGGCCAGGCTGGCCAGAACGTAGAGGAGCTGCCGGACGACGGCGGTGATTTCGCCGCGGAAGAGGCCGGACTCAAAGATCTCGAAGGTGGAAAACGATCCGCCGATCGCCGCCACAATGGCCCAGATCTTGACCTCGCGGGCAAGCCGCAGCATGGTGCTGATCGGCGGCTGCCCGGTAATTGCCGCACCCAGCGCACCGGCCAAGGCCGCCCCGGTGAGCACCCCGCCGGCCGTGCAGAAGATTATCACCAGCCGCTGGCCGAATCCGTCCAAGCAAACACCCCTTTTAAGGTGCAGTTCCTTCTTGATTCCTATAGCGGGTTCAATGGAGTTATGACATGCGGATGTTGGAAAGAAAAAACTTTAAGTTGCAGTTGTACTGGTCAGGAGATGCTCAACGCCGGGAATGCTAAGCAGGTCACCGGTCTTCGGGCATACCGGCCTTCAGGCGGACAATCGCTCGCATCAGTGCCGCTCGCGCGCGGTCGATGTCGATCTCCGGAGCCCGTGCCGCCAGCCGCCGATCGGCTCGTGCCAATGCCGCTTGCGCCCGTGCGAGATCGATTTTTCGGGGATCTTCCGCTGCGCCGGTCAAAATAGTGACACGGTTCTCGCTGACCTCCAAGAGCCCGCCGGCGATTACGAACCTTGATTCCTCGCTGTCCCGCCCGATGCGCATAAGCCCGACCCTAAGCAGAGTGATCAAGGGCGCATGGCCGGGCAGGATGCCAAGCTCACCCTCGGTCCCGGGGAGGACCACAAAGCGGGCGTCGTCATCGTAGACCACTTTTTCCGGGGTGACGAGTAGGATGCGCTGGCGGCTTTCGCTCATAAGACCGCCTGCTCCCTGCGCGGCTCGGTTTGACGGCCCT
>DTYU01000070.1 GCA_012961725.1 Desulfotomaculum sp. | reverse complement strand
GTGGGATGTGCGAGGTTGGTGGTGAGGTGTGTTTGCTGGAATTCGCTTCGCGAATTCCTTCCAGAATCTCACTTCTCGTTTCTCGCTTCTCATTTCTCACTTCTGGCTTCTCACTTCTCACTTTTCACTTCTCGCTTCTCGCCGCGTTCCGTTTAGGTTATAACTGCATTTAAGTAACAAGCTTACCCGTCTGCCGACAGGCAGGCGGGTCGCAATATTTCCACCCCTCGTTTTGCCCCCGGCCGGGATGTTGGCTCCTCTCCCTTTAGGATTACGCTTTTTCCCTGCCTTCCCCCTGATCGGCGACTTGGGCGATCGCCTGCTTCATCACTTCGATGCGCACGTTTTCGGCTATCCTGAGAATCACCGAATCCTCCTTGATCTTCACGATTGTTCCGTAGATGCCGCCGGCGGTTATTACCCGGTCGTCGGCCCGCAACCCCCTGATCATCTCGCGGTGCTTTTTCTGCCTCACCTGTTGCGGCCGGATCAGCAGAAAATAGAGCAGGGCAAATAGGCCGACAATGTACAACAAGGAAATCATTTGGTCGTCCAACGGTCATTTCCCCCCTTTCGGCTAACAAAGGTTATTTCGCCTCCTGTGGCAGAATTCCTCTTCGGTGCGGAAAATTTAGCGCCCGTTTCACCGGAGGTCCGTCTACCTGCCCGCTGTGTTCCCGGCCCATTTGCAGGGTAGATCGGCGAACGTACCGCTTTCGAGCGCCTCACGGATCCGGCGCATTGCTTCAAGGAGAAAATGAAGGTTGTGCGTAGTGAGCAGCCGCACCCCGAGTATCTCTCCTGCGCGTACTAAGTGATGGATGTACGCCCGGGTGAAATTCCGGCAGGCGTAGCAGCCGCAGCCCTCTTCCAGTGGGCCGAAATCACGGGCGCAGGCGGTGTTCCTGATGTTCAGCCTCCCGCTGCGAGTAAGCGCTCCCCCGTGCCTCCCGAGGCGGGTCGGCAGGACACAGTCGAACATATCTATCCCGCGGGTAACGGCCTCCACGATATCCTCCGGGTGGCCCACGCCCATCAGGTAGCGGGGCTTCTCAGGCGGTAGAAGGGGGATCGTCCAGTCGAGGGCCGCGTACATCAGCTCCTTGGGTTCGCCTACACTCAAACCCCCGACGGCGTAACCAGGAAAGTCGAGCGCCGCTAATTCCCGGGCGCTTTTCTCCCGCAGGTCCTGGTAGACGCCCCCCTGAACGATGCCGAATAAGGCCTGTTCCCCCGTCTGCGCTGCACGCGAACGCCGGGCCCACGCGGTGGTGCGCTCGACGGCGGCCCGGACCTCCTCCCGGGCGGCAGGGTAGGGCGGGCACTCGTCGAGGACCATCGCGATGTCCGAGTTGAGGGCCTCCTGGATCGCGACCACCTTTTCGGGGGTGAAGAGGTGCTCCGACCCGTCGAGGTGTGAGCGGAAAACGACCCCCTCTCCGGTCAAGCGGCGCAAAGGGGCAAGGCTGAAGACCTGGTAGCCGCCGCTGTCGGTGAGGATAGGGCCGTCCCAGTTCATGAAGCGGTGCAGCCCGCCTGCCTCACGGATGATCTCGTACCCCGGGCGGAGATAGAGGTGGTAGGTATTCCCTAAAATCATCTCTGCTCCCAGCGCGCGGAGCTCTTCGGGGGTCATCGCCCTGACCGTTCCCTGTGTGCCCACGGGCATAAAGACCGGCGTTTCCACCGTTCCGTGCGGCAGGAAAAGCCTGCCCCGCCGTGCCCCGCCGTCTTGCTTCAGTACCTCGAACCGCAGTGCCATTTCTTGCCCGCCGTTTTTTCTATATGATTTACCGGCTGCAGGACGATTACACACCTGACCGGATACAGGACGGGCCGACGACCCCGGCCACCAAGACAAGAAGGAAGACTACCACCGGCAACACCCTTTTCATGCCTCAGTACGCCTCCACGCACGAGCCCAGCGGTGGGGCAAGCTCGCCGGTGACCAGCTTGCCGATCACCCGCGCCACCTCCTCTGGACGCCTCACCGGCTCCCGCTCCGGAAAGAGGGACCGGTACATCCTGGTATCGGTGGCTCCCGGGCAGACGGCCCAGACCTTGACTCCGTAACCGCCTAATTCCTTGGCGAGAGACTCGGTGAACCCAACAACCGCAAACTTGGTTGCACAATAAACAGAAAGTTCGGCAAAACCGGTCTTGCCTGCGCCGGAGGCGATATTGACGATCATCCCCTCACCATTGGCCAGCATGTAGGGCAGTATCAGGTAAGTACAGATGAGCACGCCCCTGAGGTTGACATCAATCATCTCGTCTCATTCTGCCGGGGTTGTCGCCGCGAAGGCTTTCCGTTGTGCCACTCCGGCGTTGTTAACCCAGAGGTCAACCCGGCCAAAGGTTTCGATGACCTCGCGCACCACCGCTCCCATCGCTTCGCAGTCGCATACATCGGCCGCAAAGGCAAGCACTTGCGCGCCGGCTGCCGTTAGAGACTCCTCTGCGGCTTGAAGCTTCTCTCTTGTCCTAGCGGTTATGGCGAGACGCCTAAATCCCCGACCGAGCAACTCGTGGGCGATCGCCTTACCGATGCCACGCGCGCCGCCGGTGATAACCGCCGCCTTCAATGGTCTTGGCCCCCCGAAGCATGCTCACCGCCGCAGCGCCACCGCAAGGCGCGGGATGAAATCCTTTTTTCGGGACATCACTTCGGGCACGTGGCACTTGCCATCCACCACTTTTACGCCGAACGCCTTCTCCACAATCTCCTCCTCACCCTGAACCCAGATCTCTTCGCCTTTGCGCGTCAACGGATTGGTGATTAAGAGGACTAGCAGATGATAGCCGCCTTCCCGGAAAAGCTGCTCCATTTCGTACTTTATCTCCCCTTCGCGGGCAGTGAGTTCCTCTTCGTCAAGCACCATGATCTGGTTGACGCCGATCTTCTTCCCTAATAACTGGTACTCCTTAAAGTCCCGCGTGACGATTTCCCGGGCCGAAACACCTTTGGTAGTAATACTTACCGCCAGCAGTTCCTTCCCAAGCTCCGCCAGATCGAGCCCGGTCATCTCACCCAGCCGGTGCGCCACGGTAACATCTTTCTCCGTGGCAGTAGACAGGGTCAAAAGCAGCGTGTCCGATAATATTCCCGAAAGCAAGACACCGGCTATCTCCGGTGGAAGCTCCACGTCGATAACGCCAACGAGCCGGTTCTCCGCATCCACCACGGGAAGGCTGTAAAGGTGTTTCTCTCTAATCAGACGGATTGCGTCCAAGATGGAGTGCCCCGGCGAAAGCGTGATAGGCCTGCTGAGCGTCATGTCGGCGACGGTTGCTGCCACGCTCTCTACCTGGACCGGCGGTTCCAAACCAAACCTTTCCACTATATAGCTCGTTTCCGGGTTTAAGGGGCCAGCGGCACAGGCCACGTAGAGCCGGCTCCGGTCGACCATGTTCTTGAAGTAGGCGTAACCGATCGCTGCACAGACGGCGTCGCTATCGGGAGAACGGTGACCGATGACTAAGACGCGTTCTCTGCTCAACAGGCAACACTCCCTAATCTTACGTAAGGAACAGACGTTCCCCGGAAAGACTCGCCTTTCGTCCAGGTTTACTGACAGGTGCTCTTTTCTTCGCCACCGGGCAGCACGCCTCCTGCCAGTGCTCCTGTAAAATTTCCCTTGAGCCTTTCGCGTCTCAGTCTCCGGCGGGCCACAGCAAGCGACGACTCACCTCATGCCTATCACCCACCCTGACCGTTCGGACGCCGCCTCGGCGCATCGCCCGACCGGGTAGGGACACCGGGGATGAAAACTGCAACCGGCAAGTGGGTTCAGCGGACTCGGAGGTTCACCG
>DTYU01000069.1 GCA_012961725.1 Desulfotomaculum sp. | reverse complement strand
TTGCCGGGAAGGGGTATCCGGTCCGCCTTTGGGCGCGGCGGCAGGAGCACGCGGCTGCGCTGAACACCAGGCGGGAAAACCTCCGTTATCTCCCGGGCGTACAGATTCCGCAAAACGTCACCGCAACCGCCTCCCTGACGGAAGCCCTGGACGGCGTCACCGTGGTTGTCTTCGCCGTTCCTTCCCACGCCTTCCGGGAGGTATTGAAGGCCGCCCTGCCGGCCATTCCCCCGGCCGCCCGCATCGTTAACGCCGCCAAGGGGATCGAGGAAACGTCCCTGCTGCGTCTCTCGGAAGTATACGCGGCCGAAGCAGGGCCGGAGGCAGATCGCTATGCGGTGCTTTCCGGGCCCAGCCATGCCGAAGAGGTGGGCCGGGGACAGCCGACCGCGATTGTCTCCGCTTCCCAGAACGCCGGGACCGCGGAGTTTATCCAGGAGCTTTTTATGGCGCCGTATTTCCGCGTCTATACCAACGACGATCTGGTCGGCGTCGAACTAGGCGGGGCGCTAAAGAACATCATCGCGCTCGCGACAGGCATCTGTGAGGGGATCGGCTTCGGCGATAACGCCAAAGCGGCATTGATGACCAGGGGTCTTGCAGAGATCACCCGTCTGGGCTTGCGCCTGGGGGCCAACCCGCTGACCTTTGCCGGGTTGGCGGGCCTGGGCGACCTCATCGTCACCTGCACGAGCATGCACAGCCGGAATCGGCGCGCCGGAATCGAGATCGGTCGAGGGAAGAGCCTAAAAGAGGCACTGGCGGCCGTCGGTACGGTCGTTGAAGGGGTGAGAACCACCCGTGCAGCCGGCTCCCTGGCCCGGAACCTTAATGTCCAGATGCCGATTACAGCGGAGACCCATCGCGTCCTTTTTGAAGGGTTGGCACCGCTCGAGGCCGCAAAAAGCCTCCTCGGACGCGCCCGCACCCGTGAGATCGAAGAGGTATGTCGCATAAGCGTATCCTGGGAAAAGCGCGCGCAATAGCCTGCCCGCGAACTCTCTGCCCAACCGCGACAATCACTCCTGCCAGCATTTTTACATTTTAAAGTTTTCCTGTTCCCGCATTTTCTTTCTTCTTCATGCATAAGTTTTGTTGAGTTACAGGGGAAGTAATAACAAGTGCCCGGCCTTGTCTGCCATGGGGCAGGCCGTAAAAGAAACCGGCTGATTTTTGGATTTAAACTTTTTAAACAACGAAGGCATATACCTAAATATTGGGCATATAAATTGTGATAAGCAACCTTTGGAAAAAAATGAAAATGGCATCGCGGCTGCCTATCCGACCGTGATAACAACTTAAGGAGGGAATCTTGATGGAACATCTCTTTCGGGATATCAGCGAGCGCACCGGGGGAGACGTCTATATCGGGGTCGTCGGGGGGGTGCGCACCGGCAAGTCCACATTCATCAAGCGTTTCATGGAGTTGATGGTGATTCCCAATATCGAAAATGTATACGACCGCGAGCGGGCCCGGGATGAACTCCCGCAGGCGGGTACAGGCAAAACGGTAACGACCACCGAACCTAAGTTTGTGCCTAACGAGGCGGTAGAGGTGGCCTTAGAATCCGGCATCAGGTTCAAGGTCCGGCTGGTGGACTGCGTCGGTTACCGGGTCGAAGGAGCACTCGGATACGAGGAGGAAGACCTGCCGCGCCTTGTGACAACGCCCTGGTTTGACGAGCCCATTCCCTTTGATGAAGCGGCCGAGATCGGCACGCGGAAAGTGATCCAGGACCATTCCTCCATCGGGATCGTTATGACCACCGACGGAACGATTACGGACCTTCCGCGGGAAAGCTACATCCAGGCTGAGGAGCGGGTGATCCAAGAACTCAAGGACATAAATAAACCGTTCATTGTCATCTTAAACAGCACACAGCCGCACGCGTTGGAAACCTCGCAGTTGGCCGCAGAACTGGCTGAAAAATACGGGATCCCGGTCCTTCCGGTGGATGCCCTGCAGATGACCCAGAACGACATCTTCACCATCCTTGAAGAGGTCCTGTACGAGTTTCCAGTGACGGAGGTTAACATCACGCTCCCGCCGTGGGTTGATGAACTCGAACACGACCACTGGCTGCGCCAGAGCTTTGAATCCGCCGTACGGGGCGCGATTTCTAAGGTCCGGCGCGTGCGCGATATCCAAGGGGTATCACTTACACTGAAGGAGCAGGAGCATGTCGGCGACGTAGTCATTCAAGAGACCGACCTGGGCAGCGGGACCTCCTCCATCATGGTTTCCGCAAAAGAAGGGCTCTTCCACCAGATCCTTTCGGAAGTGAGCGGTTTGAGCGTAACGGGTGACCAGGATGTCTTCCGTCTGATGAGGGACCTGAGCGTGGCGAAACGGGAGTATGACAAGGTGGCTAACGCCATCGAGGAGGTCAAGGAAAGAGGATACGGCGTGGTAACTCCGCGGCTCGACGAGATGAACTTGGAGGAACCGGAACTGATCCGCCAGGGGAACCGCTTCGGTGTCCGGCTCAAAGCCAGTGCTCCTTCGCTCCACATGATTCGGGCAAATATAACCACCGAGATTACACCGATCATCGGCACAGAAAGACAGTGCGAGGAACTGGTCCGTTTCATCCTGAAGGAGTTTGAGGAGAACCCCAAAAGGATCTGGGAGTCAGAACTCTTTGGAAAATCACTGCACGACTTGGTCCGGGAAGGCATTCAGGACAAGCTGCAGCGGATCCCGGAAAACACCCAGGCGAAACTGCAGGAGGCACTCCAGCGGATTGTGAACGACGGCGCGGGCGGCATCATTTGTATCATTATTTAGGAATATAGAATACAGAATATAGAATTCAGAATATGGAATATAGAATTTGAGGCGAAGTGAGAAGATTTGCTATTATCTTCTATTTTCTATCTTCTATCTTCTAAACTTCTATCTTCTGACTTCTGAAACAAGAAGCCCTTCCCATTTAGGAAGGACTTCTCATTTGAGAGCCCATAATGACCTGCGCTCCGGCTATCCTGCATCCCTGTCGAGCTCCGGATAGCCTTTCGGTCACCCGGAACCCTTTACGAAACCCAGGCTAACCTTTGCCCGACTGATGCAGGTACCTTTCGAGCTACCGGCAACCTCTCGGCTGCCGGGAAACCCATTAAGCACTCAGGCTTATTATACGGCACGTGCATCAGTCTTGGCTCGACCGGCATGCCTCCTTCTTGACCCCAACGGCAATCCTTAGGACCGCTGCCGAGCCCTTCCTGGAAACATGCCGATCTGCTCGCCGGCTGATACCGAGCCGCATTTGACCCGGCATCAACCTTTGTTCGACTGCTACCGCGCCACATTTGTGACACGGTAGCAATCTTTGCTCGGCCATTATGGACCCTTGCCTATAGTCTGAGCGAATTTCAAGCAAAATATTAGGTACCCGCAAGAAATTTTTGCGGTAATATTATTCTAAAGAAAGAAATTCACGTCCAGAACGATATAATGAATTCAGCGGAGTCCGCCGAACTAAAGTAAAACACCGTTGTCACGTGGTTCAACTTCAGACTCAACCTGTGCGTAGGCAACAAGTTTAGTAAGGCTTATTGCTTCCGTTTTTCGGCCTGGCAAGGAGAAGAACCGTCTTTATGGATAAGAAAGTACGCGTAGCGCTCCTTTCCGTCGGATCTAATACCGTGCTTACCGTTGGCAAGCTTGCCGCCGGCGTCGCCATGAACTCCGTTGCTGTGCTTTCCGAAGCCCTGCATTCCGGTGTGGACCTCTTGGCATCGCTGATGGCTTTCGCTTCGATCAGGCAGTCAGCGAAGCCGGCCGATGAACAGCACCAGTTCGGCCACGGAAAGTTTGAGAACATGGCCAGCCTTGGCGAGGCGATGCTGATAGTTTTAGCCGCCAGCTTTATCATCTGGCACGCCGCACAAAAACTGCTGCATCCCGAGCCTGTAACTGCGCTTGGGTTGGGCGCGGCGCTGATGGGTGCTTCCGCAGTGGTAAACTTCGTGGTTTCACAGGTGCTGATGAAAACGGCGCGCGAGACGGATTCACCTGCTCTCGCTGCGGATGCCTGGCATTTGCGCACCGACGTATATACATCATTCGGGGTCTTTCTCAGCATCTGGATCATCTACCTAACCGGCTGGACGATTGTAGACCCGCTTATTGGTATCGCTGTCGCCCTGCTGATCCTGAAAGCCGCCTTCGACCTTATCCGGGAATCGACCTACGGCCTTTTAGACGTGAAGCTGCCGGAGGCTGAAGAGTCGGCGATCAGGGAGGTTCTTGACGGCTTTAAGCACGAGTATGTGGAATACCATGAGCTCCGTACCCGCCGGGCCGGCGGGGAACGGCACGTCGACCTCCATCTTGTGCTGCCTTACGATACTACCGTCGCCGAAGGAAACACCCTTGCCGAAAAGATTAAAACCGCGATCCAAGACCGCCTGCCGAGAACCTATGTTTTAATCTCCACCGAACCCTGCCGGGTTGAATGCGAATTATGCCGGCAGGAGTGCAAGCCTCCTGACACTTCTCCTGATAAAAAATCCGCCGGGAATTACGGATGATTTTCGAAATTTTTTTAAAAAAGTTCGTTGCCTAAGTTATTAACGAAGGCAAAAACGCGCATAATATTGTCAACTTACTACCAACAAACAAGGAGGTAAGACTGATGCTCACGTTAGCGGCACCGCTTTCCGAGTACTTCCTCCACGTCGACAACCGTCTTCCGGAAGAGGCCTGGCGGGTGCTCCGTGCACTCGGGGACGGCGGGCGGATGAACAAGGAGGAGCTGTCTCTCATGGCGCGGGTCAAGCGGGCGGTTTTAGACCACGTGGTGATGCAGTTGTACGCCCTTGGCCTGGTAGACGTCACCGCCGAGGGGAAAAGCAAGATCTGCAGCCTCACCAAATTAGGCGAGGAGTTCTGCTACCTGCGCAAAGAAAACGGCGTGGGATAAGGAACCGCTCTTCAAGGGAGGGCCGCAACACGCGGCCTTTTTTCATTAGTATAGCAGTATAGCAAATTCGCTTTAGCTTTTGATTCTCTCACACAAAGCCACAGAGACACAAGGATTATGTTTCAAGTCTTCTCACACAAAGCTCACAAAGACAGAAGGTTCTAAGTTCAGGCACACGAACCTTCACTTTCTACTTAATCACTCATCACTTTTCCTTCACCCCTCATCGATTCGGCGTTGTCCTTCTCCGGGACGGTATGCTATGATAGAAACCAGGGGCAACTTCCGGTAAAATAAGGCAGGGAGGAATAGCGTGGCCGGGCAACAGTGGCGGCTGGCCGCCGGGGAACCCGTCTTGCAGGCGCTTTTCGTCCGGGAATTGGATATACATCCCGTTACGGCACAGTGCCTTATCAACAGGGGGGTCTGGTCGCTTCGGGAAGCCGCGGAGTTTTTAGCAGGGGAGCCCGCCGGGCTCGCCTCCCCCTGGCTGCTAAGAGACCTCGATAAGGCGGTTGCACGGATAAAAGAGGCGGTGGCGAAAAAGGAGCGTATCCTCATTTACGGGGACTACGATGCCGACGGAGTAACAGCCACCGCGCTTTTATTTTTGACATTCAAGGGACTAGGCGCCGAACCCGTATGTCACCTGCCGAGCCGGGAGGAAGGGTACGGCCTTAAGGAGCCGGTACTCCGGCGCTGCCGGGAGGAAGGATACGGCCTGATCGTCACCGCGGACTGCGGGACAACTGCCTGCCAGGAGGCCCGCCTCTGCCGCGAACTCGGCATCGACCTGATCATCACCGACCACCACCAGCCGGGGGTGGAACTGCCTGATGCCGCGGCGGTCGTCAACCCGAAACAGCAAGGCTGCCCCTATCCGTATAAGGAGTTCGCGGGTGTAGGCGTGGCCTGGAAACTTGCGGTCGCCCTGCTACAAGAGATGGTGGGAGACGCCGCCGGGGGTATGGCGGACGATCTGCTCGACCTCGTAGCGATCGGAACCGTTGCCGACGTGGTGCCCCTGACCGGAGAAAACCGGATACTGGTCCGTGCGGGGCTGAAAAGGATAAGTGAGCGGACACGCCCAGGTCTGCGCGCCCTGCTCCGGCTGGCCGCTGTAGGCGACACGGTAACCGCACGGACGGTCTCCATGGTTTTGGCGCCGCGGATAAATGCCGCGGGCAGGGTGGGGGACCCGCGTGTAGCGTTAGATCTCCTGCTGAGCGGCGAAGAAACCGCTGAAGAAAAAGCGGCGCTGCTCTGTTCCCTCAACCAGGAACGGCAGCGGCTGGAAACCTTGATGCTGGCCGAGGCTCAGGCTCTGATAGACTCAAGACCCGGCGAGGCGGAAAAACCGGTGCTGGTGGTCGCGGGGGAAGGGTGGCTGCCCGGGCTGACGGGGATTGCGGCAAACCGCCTGACGGAGCGGTATAACCGCCCGGTTTTCTTGATCGCCCTCAACGGCAGCACCGGCCGCGGATCGGGACGGGGAACGCCGGGTTTTGACGTTTTCCAAGCGCTGCGACACGCCGCCCCACACCTTGTGGAATACGGCGGCCACACCGGGGCCGGGGGATTCACCGTCATGCGCGAGGCGGTTGCATCGTTCGCGGAGGCGCTCCTCCAGTACAGCCGGTGTGAAAAGCCCCCCGCACCGGCCGCTACGTACTTGGACGCGGATGTCAAATTCGCGGAACTTACCCCGGGACTCGCCGGGGAACTCAGACTCCTCGAACCCCACGGGTGCGGAAACCCGCCGGTGCGCTTGATCTCTTTCGGCGTAAGCGTCGAAGACGCGCGCCCGGTCGGGGCAAACGGGAACCACCTGAAGCTGCGGCTGCGGCAGGGTGACACCGGCATTGACGCGATCGGCTTCGGTCTCGCCGGTATTGAGTCGCCCCCGCGGATGCTGGACGTGGTTTTCCGGCCGGTGATAAGCGAGGTTACCGGCCGGTTGGAGCTGATGATCGAGGAGTTCAGGCCGGCGGAAAAGGATTCCCCCGCAAAACCAGACCCTCTTGTACAAGATGCACCGGCAGGCAAAGTAAATCTGTTTGTCAAGCGTGCGCTTGATCAGATATCTCAACTGACTGACCTCTACACGCCCGACGAGGCACCGGAAAAAAAGGAGCATTTTTGCAGACGTGCTGCACTTGTTGACCTGCGGGAGCATCCTGACCGGTGGGCGGCGCTTGCGCGGCTGCTTAACAGCCGGACGCCGGCGGTGGCGGTGGTCTCTACACCCGCCGCCGCGTGCGAGGTCGCTGCGCGGTTCAGGCTGATGTTCCAGGACAAGGCCCACCGTGTACTGGTCTTTCACGGCGGTCTGGCCGAGCAGCGCCGTGCCGCTCTACAAGTGGCGGCGGCTGGCGAGATCGATCTCTTAGTCACCACGCCCGCATTAGCCGGGCGGTTCACCGAAGACAGGGCCGTGGTCGTTTTCGAGCTGCTCCATACCTGGTCCCAATGGGAGTGGCTGCGCGGGTGCGGCGGGCAAGAGCTGATCCTCCTCTTCAGCAGCCGCGACAGGGAAGCGGCAAGGTTAGGTTTGAGCGCGCTGGCTCCGCCACGGAATGCCTTGCTCATATTTTACCAGTACCTCAGGAGGTACGCCGGCCGGAGCGCAGTAACAATCAGTTTCCCGGACGCAGTAAAGCTTTTAAGGAGTTCCGGCATACCAGGGGCCGGGGGGCAAGCGCTGGGGATCGCACTCAACATACTCGCTGAACTCGACCTCCTTGAATTTACAACCGCGGGACGAGGCTACCGGATAGGCTTGAAAACTTCTCAAAAGAGGCGTTTCCTCCCTGCATCACCGACCTTCAAACAGCAGCACGCCTTTAAACGGGAGGTGCTTCACTGCCAAAAACATTTTCTGACCGCGCCTGCCGAGGTGCTTAAAGATTATTTCCAGTGTGGTATAATTAGCACTGGTGGTACCGATGACATTGGCACTCTTTAATGATCTCATCACGAAAGTTAAATCGTATAACCCAAATCCCGACGAGGACCTCCTTAAGCAGGCCTATCTCTTTGCGGTTTCGCTTCACGGTGAGCAAAAGCGCCACTCCGGGGAACCGTATATCGTCCACCCGGTTGCGGTGGCCTGCATCTTGGCCGAGTTGGAGTTAGATACCGAAACGATCGTTGCCGGGCTCCTGCACGACGTCGTAGAGGATACCGGCATTGCGCCCGGCGTTATCACCGATCACTTCGGGCCTGAGATCGCGGCCCTGGTCGACGGTGTAACCAAGCTCTCCCGGATTGAGTTCCGCTCTAAGGAGGAGCAGCAGGCAGAGAATCTGCGCAAGATGTTCCTTGCGATGGCGAAGGACATCCGGGTAATCCTGATTAAATTGGCCGACCGCCTGCACAATCTGCGTACGCTGGAGTACCACAGCCCGCAGAAGCAGCGGGCCATCGCCTCGGAAACGCTCGAGATATTTGCGCCCCTTGCGCATAGGCTGGGGATTTACCGTTTGAAATGGGAACTCGAAGACTTGGCTTTCCGTCACTTAAGACCTAAAAAGTACCGGGATCTGGCGGAGAAAATAGCGCAGACCCGGGCGGCACGTGAGGAATACATCCGGCAGGCTATCGAGACCTTAAAAGGAAGACTCGCAGAAACCGGGATAACCGCTGATTTGCAGGGACGGCCGAAAAACCTGTACAGCATCTATAAGAAGATGGAGCGGCAGGGGAAGGATTACGCCGAGATCTTCGATACCACCGGGATTAGGGCGCTTGTCGACACGGTTCGCGACTGTTACGCGGTCCTCGGCGTGGTGCATACGATCTGGAAGCCCGTCCCGGGCCGTTTTAAAGACTACATCGCAGTGCCCAAAGAGAACATGTATCAGTCCCTGCATACTACCGTGGTCGGGCCAAAGGGTGAACCGCTTGAGATCCAGATCCGTACGCGGGAGATGCACCGAACGGCGGAATACGGCATTGCGGCACACTGGCGGTACAAGGAAGGAGGGCGGCGCGACGAAGAGGTCGAGGCGAAGTTCGCCTGGCTCCGGGAGCTCCTCGAGTGGGTGCACGAAATGAAGGACGGCCGGGAGTTTATGGAAGGGCTGAAGATAGACGTCTTTGCGGACGTGGTCTTCGTCTTCACTCCCAAAGGTGATGTGGTGGAGCTGCCGGCGGGTGCCGGGCCGCTCGACTTTGCGTACAAGATTCACACGGATGTCGGCCACCGTTACAAAGGGGCCAAGGTGAACGGCCGGCTGGTGCCGCTTGAATACACCCTGCAGACGGGGGATATCATCGAGATCTTAACCGGTAAGCAGCCCAACCCGAGCCGTGACTGGCTCACGATCGTCCGCACCTCCCAGGCGCGCAACAAACTCCGCACCTACTTTAAACGGGAGTGGCGGGAAGAGACGGTCCACCGGGGCCGTGAAGCGCTTGAGAAAGAGGCGCGGAAGCAAGGCCTGGATCCCGAAGTGCTCAAAAGCGAAAAGCTGCTGCAGCAGGGGCGGCGGTTCAACCTGCATACGGTCGAGGACGTGTATGCGGCGGTAACCCAGGGGGTGATCGCCGCACAGACCCTGGTAGCCCGGCTGCGCAAGGATGACCAGCCGGTGGAAACGCCTCTAAAGGAACAGAAACCCCGGCCGCGTGGCGATGCTCAGGGCGTGCGGGTACACGGGGTCGGCGATTTGCTGATACGCCTGGCGCACTGCTGCAACCCCGTGCCGGGGGATCCCATCGTGGGCTACGTGACCAGGGGCAGGGGGGTTTCGGTACACCGCGCGGACTGCCGCAACGTCTCATTCTGGCGGGAACAGGAGAGCGAGCGGCTGGTTGAGGTTTCGTGGGAGGTGGGCTTTAGCGCGCCTTTCTCCGTGCGGGTGGAGGTCTCGGCAATAGACCGTGCAGGGCTCTTGCACGACGTAATGAGCGTGCTGACGGAAATGAAGATAAGCGCCGCCTGGGTGACGGCGCGGGGCAAGAAGAACCGGATGGCGACCATCGAGTTCAGCGCGCAGGTCCGTGACAAGGACCAGTTTGAGTACTTGGTACGTAAGATCAACCGCATAAAGGACGTCTTTGAAGTGCGCCGGGTGGTGTAAAGTTCAAAGTTCGAGGTTCATAGTTTAAAGGTCTTTGAGGTTTGTAAGCCGCTATTTCATTAAACGAAGAGGACTTGTTTTTCAAAGCTTTAGAGATGTACTGAGTGCTGGGCCGCCAGTTTGAGCTTGAACCGTGAACGGACCCGGAAATACTCACCTGTAAGAGTCGGCGTGGGGAGGATGAAGGCGGAAGGATGAGGGCGGTGGTGCAGCGTGTGGCGCGCGGTGCGGTCTATGTGGAGGGGCAGACTATATCCACCATTGGACGGGGCCTCGTGGTACTGCTCGGAGTAAAAAAAGACGACGCGCCGGCCGATGCCCGCTACTTAGCGGAAAAGACCGCCAACCTGCGGATCTTTGAGGACCGGGAAGGCAAGATGAACCGGTCGGTGCTCGAGGTAGGGGGCGCGGTGCTGGTTGTATCCCAGTTCACCCTGTACGGCGACTGCCGGCGCGGGCGCCGCCCGAGCTTTACCGAGGCCGCGCCGCCGGCCTTGGCCGAACCGCTGTACCGCGACTTTATCGCCGCGCTCAACACTCACGGGGCCGTAACCGCAGAGGGGCAGTTCCAGGCAAGGATGCTGGTGGAAATAGTGAACGACGGTCCGGTGACGATCATACTTGAATCACGGTAGTCTGGGGTCAGTAGTCGGCAGGCAGAAGTCAGTAAAGATCTATCAGTGTGAGCTTGAACCGCGCAAGGAGGAGTATCTTGTACGTTAAGCCTCTCGTGGTAGGAGAGCTGCAATCAAACGCTTACATCGTTGGCTGCCCGGTGAAGAAGGCGGCTGCGGTAATCGACCCCGGAGCGGAAGGGGAGCGGATCCTGGAGGCGGTTCGCACACAGGGGTTCAAACTCACCCACATCCTCTTGACCCACGGACACGCGGACCACATCGGGGGTGTACTGGTGCTGCGACAAGCCACCGGTGCACCGGTGGCGATCCATGCGGCCGACGCGTCGATGCTTGGCGATCCCGCGCTCAACCTCTCTTTGTACTTCGGCAAGGGATATACCGCCGCCCCGCCGGATATCGAGCTGAAG
>DTYU01000068.1 GCA_012961725.1 Desulfotomaculum sp. | reverse complement strand
GGTTCTACTCCGAGGGTTAATTTCCAGGGATATAATGGTTCTGCTGCCACCTCGAACCATGTAACTGAAACCTATACCTGCCACTTGTTCTATATATTCCCACCTGCCCGTGCCCTTTCCCGAGAGGCTACTCAGAAGTCAGATGTCAGAAGTCGGAGGTCAGAAAAAACAGCCTCGCTTAACTGTTAAGGTTAACTCAACACCCGGCCTTCCGACTGAAAACGATTTGGTTCGGCTGCAGAACTCGACTGATGCGGTTAATATTCCGCAACAAACCCTGTAAGAAACAATGCGTCTTGAGTTTGACTTCTAAAGTTAACAGCCCCCTGGTATTTCTGCAGGGGGCAAGCAGCCTACTCTTCGATCACGGCGGCCGACGCACAGTTCACGCTGATTCCGCAGGCTCGGCCGAGCTCCTTCATTGAAGGAACCTCCTCAACCGGGATGCCTCTCGCCTGACACGCCCGAATAATGGGCTCGGTGATACGCCGTTCGGCATTTTTCGCCACATATACAATCTTGGCTTGCCCCCGCTCAACGGTCTTCAGGGTCTCTTTCGACCCCACCGCCTTCTTGCGGGCAAATAAAAGACGCTCGTAGGGCACTAAAAGCATCCCCCAAGCACCCGCACACCTTTTTAGCTTAGCATCATTTTTCCTTGATGTCAACAAGATAGAACACATCTCCGCTCAGACTCAGTGCCCTTCCTGGAGTCGATCTTCCACCTCCCCGGCGTCAAGGCTGACCTTGATATTCCGGTAGCGTGACAGGCCCGTTCCCGCCGGAATAAGCTTCCCGATGATCACATTCTCCTTAAGCCCGATTAGCGGGTCTTCCTTGCCCTTGATGGCTGCGTCGGTTAGAACCCTGGTTGTCTCCTGAAAGGACGCCGCCGAAAGGAACGATTCTGTAGCCAAAGAAGCCTTGGTGATCCCTAACAGCACGGGCCGGGCCACCGCGGGTTGACCGCCCTGTGCAACAACCCGCCCGTTTTCCTCCTCAAACTCGTATATCTCCACCAGGCCGCCGGGAAGGAGACTGGTGTCTCCGGCCTCTTCGATCTTTACCTTCCGGAACATCTGGCGAATAACAATCTCAATGTGCTTGTCGTTTATTTCAACCCCTTGGAGGCGATAAACCCGCTGCACTTCTCTAAGCAGGTACAGCTGAGCAGCAGTCACCCCCTTTATCTTCAACAGGTCGTGGGGGTTAACCGATCCTTCAGTCAATTCATCCCCGGCGGACACCTGATCCCCGTCCTTGATCCGTAACCTCGCGCCAAAAGGCACGGGATATGTGACATGATCACCGTTTGAGCTTACCAGCTCAATCTCCCTGCGCCCCTTAGTCTCATAAATTTGCACCATCCCGTCCATTTCAGCAATGATTGCCTGGCCTTTCGGGCGTCGGGCCTCAAACAGCTCCTCCACGCGCGGCAAACCCTGGGTGATATCTTCCCCGGCCACACCGCCGGTATGGAAGGTGCGCATCGTCAACTGCGTCCCCGGCTCGCCGATAGACTGGGCGGCGATGATGCCCACCGCCTCCCCGATGTCTACAAGAAAACCGGTGGTCAGATTCCGCCCGTAGCAGCGGCTGCAAACGCCGTAACGGGATTTGCAGGTCAAGACCGAACGAATCTTGACCCGCTTTATGCCCGCAGAACTTATTCTTTCGACCGCCTCCTCGTCGATCTCCTTTTCCTTTTGTATAATCACTTCCCCGGTTTCCGGATCGACAACGTCCGCTGCAGCGATGCGCCCCAAAATACGGTCTGATAGCTTCTCAATGACCTCGTTTCCGTCCTTGACTTCCTCAACTTCGACACAATCCGCCGTCCCGCAGTCCTCTTCGCGGACGATTACATCTTGCGCCACATCAACCAGACGCCGCGTCAGATAGCCCGAGTCCGCCGTCCGCAAAGCTGTGTCGGCCAAACCTTTACGCGCTCCGTGGGTGGAAATGAAGTATTCTAATACCGTCAGCCCCTCCCTGAAGTTCGCCTTGATGGGCAGATCGATGATCCGGCCGGACGGGTCGGCCATCAAACCGCGCATTCCGGCAAGCTGCCTTATCTGCTGAATGTT
Organism: Desulfotomaculum sp.; assembly: GCA_012961725.1. Lineage (GTDB taxonomy): Bacteria > Bacillota > Desulfotomaculia > Desulfotomaculales > Ammonificaceae > DTYU01. Next base: position 2,542 of record DTYU01000068.1, on the reverse strand, counting down.
TCCGCGCGCTCCTGAAACCGCCATCATGTAGACCGGGTTAAACCTGTCTAACTTCTCCAACAACACGTTCTTAAGCTGCTCCGTCGCCTCGTTCCAAATGCCGATGACCTTGCGGTAGCGCTCTTCTTTGGTTATCAGGCCCCTCCGGTACTGGCGCTCAACTTCTTCAACCCTTCCTTCCGCATCGGCGAGAATCTTTGGCTTCTCTTCGGGAATCATTATGTCCTCGCCGCCGATCGTAAGCCCCGCACGGGTGCAGAAAGTAAAACCGATACGCTTTATGTTGTCCAACAGTGCCGCCGTCTGGGCATAACCCACCTTACGGTAACAAGTATCAACAATATGACCCAGCAGTTTCTTGTCGGTGACATCTCCTAAGATCTTCTTGCCGATTCTTCCCAACCGCTGCGCGCCGTCTTGGCCGGCGACCTGCGTCAGCTTGGTAGGGATAAGCTGGTAGAAGATCAGCCGTCCCGCCGTTGTCTCAACAAGGCCGCCCGTCTCGACTCCCGGAAGGCGAACCCGAATTCGGGCGTGCAGCGGCAAAACGCCGCACTCGTAAGCCCGCACCGCCGTGTCCGGGTCAGGAAAACGCTTATTCTGAAACGCAGGTTCGACCTTCTCCAGGGTAAGGTAGTAGATTCCAAGCACCATGTCCTGGGTCGGGATCGTTACCGGCTGGCCGTCCTTCGGATTCAGAATGTTGTTCGTCGAAAGCATGAGCAGCCGCGCCTCGGCTTGCGCTTCGGCGGAAAGCGGTATGTGCACGGCCATCTGGTCGCCGTCGAAGTCGGCGTTATAAGCCGTACAGACCAGCGGGTGGATCTGAATGGCCCGCCCTTCCACAAGCACCGGCTCAAAAGCCTGGATGCCGAGGCGGTGCAAGGTCGGTGCACGGTTCAAGAGCACCGGGTGGTCCCTGATAACGTCTTCCAAAACCGCCCAGACCTCCGGCTTCATCCGCTCAACCATCTTTTTGGCGCTCTTGATGTTGTGTGCAATACCGCCGTTGACCAGCTTTTTCATCACGAAGGGTTTAAAAAGCTCGAGCGCCATTTCACGCGGCAAGCCGCACTGATGAAGCTGCAAGTTCGGTCCTACCACGATAACCGAACGTCCGGAATAATCAACGCGCTTTCCCAAGAGATTCTGCCGGAAACGCCCCTGTTTACCCTTGAGCATATCGCTCAGCGATTTCAAGGGCCGGTTCCCGGGTCCCGTAACGGGCCTGCCCCGCCGTCCGTTATCAATGAGTGCATCCACCGCTTCTTGGAGCATCCTTTTTTCGTTACGCACAATAATATCCGGCGCACCGAGTTCAAGAAGCCGCTTGAGACGATTGTTCCGGTTGATCACGCGCCGGTAAAGGTCGTTCAAGTCTGACGTCGCGAACCTGCCGCCGTCCAATTGGACCATGGGCCTGAGTTCAGGCGGAATTACCGGAATCACGTCCAAAATCATCCATTCCGGTCTGTTTCCAGACTTGCGAAAAGCCTCGACCACTTCAAGCCGGCGGATGGCCCTTACGCGGCGCTGTCCTGTGGTCTCCCTTATCTCCCGGCGGAGCTCGCGTGCAAACTCGTCAAGGTCAATCTCCTGAAGCAGTTCCTTGATAACCCCTGCGCCCATCCCCGCTTTAAAACCATCCCCGTATTTTTCACGGTGCTCCCGGTACTCGCTGTCGCTCAAAAGCTGTTTTTTCACCAGCGGGGTATCGCCCGGGTCCGTTACTAAGTAAGACACAAAGTACAGCACCTTTTCAAGGGCGCGCGGCGACATGTCGAGAAGGAGACCCATGCGGCTGGGGATGCCTTTAAAGTACCAAATGTGCGACACCGGCGCCGCCAGTTCGATGTGCCCAAGGCGCTCCCGACGCACCTTGGCCCGGGTTACTTCAACGCCGCAACGGTCACAGATCACACCCTTGTATCGTACGCGTTTATACTTGCCGCAATAACACTCCCAATCGCGCGTCGGTCCGAATATGCGCTCACAGAAGAGACCATCCCGCTCCGGTTTTAAGGTCCTGTAGTTGATCGTTTCAGGTTTCTTTACTTCCCCGTGCGACCACGCACGGATCTGTTCCGGTGAGGCCAACCCGATCTGAATATGATCAAAGGTGTTAAGTTCCAGCATGAGGATTTCACTCCTCCGAAAATAATACTTCCTTCGTTGGGCGCCGCGATGAGCTTCGCCCTGCTTCGTCAGGCTCACCGGTCGAATCCTCACGTACCTCTATGTACGCTCCGGTTCGACCGGTTTCGCCTTCCTCGCATTGCTTACTCCTCGCGGCATTCCGTATAACGTTACGTTACGGTTCTAAGTAACAAGCTTGCGGGTCCAGATTTTCATCCCCGGTGGCGACGATGAATCGTCGTGAACAACTCCTCTGTAAAGATTCTTATAAAAACTTCGTGCCGTACCTGCCGGCAGGCGGGTGGCCAATATCCTTGAAAAACCTTAAGCCTCTTCAACCTCTTTTTCAACTGAAAACTCTTGCGAAAATACTTCGTCTTCCTCTTTGTCTTCATCCTCGTCCAGC
>DTYU01000067.1 GCA_012961725.1 Desulfotomaculum sp. | reverse complement strand
TTGCCGCGGCCGGACAGGGTTTTCGTGGGCGGCAGCGGCGGTCGGCTGCAAGAGATTCTCGGCTACCTGCGCCGGATATTCCCCGTTGGCGGGCGGCTGGTGGTAAGCGCGGTGACCCTTGAGACGCTGCAAGGGATGCTGGTTGTTTTGGACTGGCCGGGCTGGCGCGGCGAGGTGGTCTCTTTAGCGCTGGTCCGGGGGGAGGAGTTTGGCCGGGGAAGGCTGATGCGGAGCGAGAACCCGGTGTTTCTGCTGACAGCGGAGAGGACGGAGTAGTTGAAGAGTTAGAAGACAGAAGGCACAGGGTAGAAAACAGAAGATATCTTTGAAGTTCTGACTGCTGAATACTGAATTCTGACCGAGAGAACGAGAGGGATTGGTGTGGCCACGCTGTACGGGGTGGGAATAGGTCCCGGTGACCCGGAGCTGGTAACTTTAAAGGCCCTGCGGGTGCTCGAGCGGGTGCCGGTGATCTGTGCGCCCTATACCAGACAGGAAGGAGAAAGCATAGCGGCACAGATTGCGGCGGCGGTGCTGCCGCACGAGGCGGCTGTGAATAAAGAGTTTCTGACGCTCCACTTTCCGATGACCCGCGATGATGCGCAGTTGGCAGAGGCTTGGCAGGAGGCGGCGCAACAGGTGGCCGGGCGATTGGCGGGGGGGGAAAGACGTGGCCTTTGTGACGCTGGGTGATCCCTCCTTCTATAGCACCTATCCTTATCTTGTGCGGGCGGTGCGGAATCTTTCGCCGAAAGTGCGGGCAGAGACCATCCCCGGGGTAACGGCCTTTTCGGCATGTGCGGCCGCAGGTGAGATCGCGGTGCAGGGCAACGAGCGTTTAGCGGTGGTGCCGGTGACGGCGGGGGCGGACCTGAGGGCGGTTATGGAGGGTTTCGATTGCACGGTCTTTCTCAAGGTGGGACGGCACATCGGCAGGGTGCGGGAGGCGCTGCGGGAAGCGGGTCTGGAAGAGAGAGCGCGGCTCTATGAACGATGCGGTTTTGCGGGGGCGCGGCAGGGACCGCTTGAGGAGTTTACCAGCGCGGACTATCTTTCTTTAGTGGTGGTGAAGAAATGAACCCGGTTTACTTTGTGGGGGCGGGCCCCGGCGACCCTGACCTTATCACGGTCAGAGGGATGCGCTGTCTGGCCGAGGCGGACGTGGTGGTTTGGGCCGGTTCGCTGATTCCTGCCGCGGTTTTGCGGTACGTCCGTCCAGGGGCGGCGGTGTATGACAGCGCCGGGCTCGACCGGGAGGAAATTGCCCGGGTTCTGATAGAGGCGGCGCGGGCGGGTAAAAGGGCGGTGCGGCTTTCCTCCGGGGATCCCAGTCTTTATGGGGCGATAAGTGAACTTATGGCGCTGCTTGATGAGGCCGGGGTTCCTTACGAAGTCGTGCCGGGGGTGAGTTCTTTTTTGGCTGCGGCGGCACGGCTGAAAAAAGAGTATACCCTGCCGGGGGTGAGCCAGGCGCTGATCGTAAGCCGCATCGCCGGCCGGACGCCGGTGCCGGAGAAGGAGGGGCTTGCGGCACTTGCCCGGCACGGGACGGCCATGTGCCTTTTCCTAAGCGTCCATTTGGTTGAAGAGGTTGCGGCCGCGCTTGCGGCGGGCTATCCGCCCGAAACACCGGTGGCGGTCTTGGAGAAGGTCACCTGGCCCGAGGAAAGGGTGATCCGGTGTTCCCTTGAGGAGTTAGCGGCGACGGTGCGGAAAGCCGGGGTGGCGAAGACCGCGCTTATCCTGGCGGGAGATTTTCTGACTGCGCAGGGCGAGCCTTCACGGCTTTACGATCCGGGTTTTAAACATACCTACCGTATTCAGAGGTCAGAGGCCAGAAGTCGGAGGTCAGAAAATAAAAGATCAGAGGTCAGAGGCCAGAAGTCGGAGGTCAGAAAATAAAAGAGACTTCACGTAGCGAATTTTACAAGGTTCTGACCGCTGACATTCTTCATCTGACTTCCGATTTTGAGATAAGAAGCGATGAAGCGTATAGGGCTGGCGGTAATAGTATTAAGCACACAAGGAGTTTCCCTGGGGCAAAAGGTCGCAGATTTTTTGCGGGACCGGGAGGTTGCGGTCTTTGCGCCGGCTAAGCTCGGCACCGGCCGGCCGTATCGGTCGCTGAAAGGCTTGGTGGCAGGGCTTTTCCCCCAGGTTGGGGGGTTGGTTTTTGTCTGTGCCGTGGGAGTCGCCGTGCGGCTGGTGGCCCCTCACCTGCGGGATAAGTTTTGTGACCCGCCGGTGGTGGTGCTTGACGAAGCGGGACGCTTTGCAGTGAGCCTCACCGGCAGCCACCACGGGGCCAACTCCCTGACGGAAGAGATAGCCGCCGCAGTCGGCGCCTGCCCGGTGGTAACCACCGCCAGTGATGTGCGGGGACGCCCGGCGGTGGACCTTTTTGCGGGGCGGTTCAACCTCGGCCTTGAACCGCGCGAGCACCTGCCTGCGGTGGCGCGGGCGCTGGTCGAGGGGGAGCGGGTGGCGCTTCTCTGGGAGGAGGGGTTGCCGTTGGTGGAGTACGGCTGGCCGCCGGAGGTTGATATTTTCCCCTGGCAGCCGGAAGCCTCCTTCCCGCAAGGGTTTGCGGCCTGGATCACCGTTACGGAGAAACTGGTGAAAAGGCTGCCCCGGCACCTTTTGTGCTGCTCAGGCCCAGGCGTTACGT